>JAHELQ010000250.1 GCA_024644125.1 Candidatus Aminicenantota bacterium
CTCATTTCATGTCAAGCTGAATATATCTATTTTTTCCAGGACAACACCAATGACGCGCAGGTCGATTCCGCGCTGACAGAGATGCCCACTGCTAACCAGTTTCGAGGCGAAGAAAAAACGAAAACAGCCGTAAATTTGGATTTCAACGGTTGACTTAAACGGAATTTTAAGATAGAATACTCAACTGCCTTTGGGCTAAAAGGTCGGCAAAAGAGCTGTAGGAGTGAAACTTTATTGCTGAAAGAGGTAAGGGTCGCAAAACGAAGAAATGTCGAAGCGCACACGCATCGAAAAAAGCATTTCAAACAAATGACAAATGTCATATAATACCTCGAAAAATGCAATCAAAAGATTGAATCCATGTAAGGAATTTTTTAACTGGCATTGATGCCGGGCGCTGAACCAGCGACGCGGCGGGATAGCCAATAGTATAAGGCATGAATAGAAGACCAGGTATTAATTGATTATACAGGCACATTTTTTAAAGTTATACGTATCGAAAAACGTTTTATTTTCAAGTGGGAAATTAATGGACAAAAGGATCCCAACGGGATCCCTCCTTTATGCGCAGGCACGTTACAGGGGAGAGGCAACCTCTCCCCTGTTTCGTCTTGATTTTTTTTGGTTAGTGAAAAACGTCAAGCCATTCTTTTTTCCAGTTGGTTCCCTATAATCCGCACATGTGGAAGCCCGTTCATACTATAATGATTCCCGGGCACGCCAATGATTTCCAAACCTTCTCCGGCCAAACTTTCCCAGGCTTTCCGCGGATTCGGCGCATTGTAATCATGCGGATCCAGGGCTTTGAAAAACGTGATTTTCCCATTGTATATCTCCGGTTTGTAGCACAGCATCGCCGACGCGTTCGCCTTGAATACCTTCAGCAACGCTTCACCCTGTCGCCGGAATCCGGATGCGCCATCGTCATGGGATTGCCCCAATCGCTCCATCATAAATGCCCACAATTCATCCCCTTTCAACCTCCTCAAATGCTCAGCCGCAACCAGTGAATCATTTTTCGTCACATTGACAAAATGAGCCAGAATATCCGCGTCATCTCTAAAAGAACCGGGTAAGTGCCCGGCTCCAGGCGTATCGAGTAAAAACAATCCGTCCGGACCTTCATTCTGTTTTTCCAGTTGAAGGGCCATCTGAAACGCAACCATACCGCCGAAAGAAGAGCCTCCCAAATAGTACGGCCCAACCGGGTGAACAGATTTAACCGCTTTGAGGTACAAGCGAGCCATATCCTCGATTTTCACCAGCGGTTCCGCTTCCCCGTCTACGCCAACGGCCTGGAGACCATAAATAGGCCTTCTATTTCCAAGAGTCGATGCCAGGTCTTTGTAAAAATAGACTGTGCCTCCAATGGGATGCACCAGGAACAATGGCGCCTGTCCCTGTTCCCCCGCCTGGATCTTAACCAAAATCGAAGAATAGTCTTCTGAATCGGAACTCGCTTTTTTATCCCGGCATCTTTCCTTCAGAAGAAGTTCCGCCAAAGATCCGATGGTTTTGTAATTGAGTAACACATGAGAAGGAAGCTGGGTGGAAAAAATCTTGTTTATTCGGGAAATCAGCTTTACCGCCAACAACGAATCGCCCCCCAATTGATAAAAATCGCTCCCGGAGTCGATTTCGGGCAGCCCAAACGCCTCTTTCCATAAACCTGCCAAAACCGCTTGTACAGAATCGGAAGAGGGTGAATCCCCGCACGCCGCCGCATCCCCAAGAGCCGTGGCATCGGGGTGAACCTCACCATAGGATGGGCGACGATTCATGTATTCGCGTAATTGATCCAGGTCCTGCGGCGAAACGGAAACCCTGGATTGGCCACTACCCAAAATCCGGCAAATGGTTTCGACACCCTCCTCCATGGTCAAGGCGCCCTTCATCCAGGTATCGGAATATCCCTCACCGGACGTTTGCTTTCGGCGGGCGGTATTGGCCATCATCCCCACCTCTCCAAGGCCGGAGAGATTTACCGTCACGGTATGGCCGCCGCCGGCCAACGACTGGCTGACCGCATAGGCTTCTAGAAATTCATTGGCCGCCTGGTACCCGACCTGGGCAAAATTCATTCGGTACAAAATATTTGTGAGTGAGGAAAACAATACCAGAAAATCCGGAGGATCGCTGGATAAAATATCTTCCAGCACCAATGTCCCAGTCACTTTCGGCCTCATCACGGCCTCGCAATCACGGCGGGTCCTGGATTGAATAATCCCTGCGTCGTCGATCACCGCTGCCGTATGGAAGATTCCTTCGATGCGGCCATCTTGTTTGCGGATTCTGCCGATTAATTCTGCCATTTGCCTCGGATTCGCGACATCGGCGGAAACAATTGAAACCGAAGCTCCCAGTTTCTCCCAGTCCCGCACCCGGCGGATTTGCAGACATATCTCGTCATCTTCCCGATGACTGGCCAACCATTGATCCCAATCCTGCGGTTGAGGAAAAAACGACCTTCCGACCAGTACCAACCGCGCTTTAAAATGTTCCGCCAGATAATTCGCCAATATCCAACCGACACCTCCCCGACCGCCGGTAACCATGTAAAGGCCTCGTTCCCGCAAATGCACGCCCGCGTCGCTATGGGGCAATGGGTATGGTCTCACATTCTGAAGCCAACGATTGGCGCCTCTGAAGGCCACCAATGGCCGGTCAAAATCCCCATTGAATTCGTCGATTACCTGCCGGACAATTCGCTCCGCCGCCGGGGCCGAGGCTTCGACCAGGCCCGCGTCCATGCACACGCAAGAAATATTCGGATACTCCAACGGAATAACCTTGACCGGTCCCAAAATCGTCGCTTTGAGCGGTAGCGTTTCCTCTTCGCCAGACACATCGGTCAGATGATCCGTCAACACTCCAATCCTGACCGGCATTGTCAAAAGCTCTTTTCCCATAGCCCTGGCAAGATTGAGAAGACTGAACATCCCCGAATCCATGTCTTCGGAAACACTCCAGCAATGAACAACCCTATCTGGAACCTGACCCGCGGTGCTAAGCTCATGCAACAATCTAGAATAATCCTCCTCGGCGGCGGGATTCACGAAGTACTCGTATCGGCCGCTTCGGTTAAAATCATCTCCGGGCCGGACACAAATCCACCGATGCCCCCGTTTGTCCAATTGTCCGCACACACGATCGCCCCAACCCGATTCATCGCAAAATACGAGCCAGAGTTTCCCCTCATCTTCCGCTTCCAGAACACTCACCGGCAGCGGCACGCGGTCCCAGCCGGGGATATAGAACCAACTGGACATATCACTCCGCTTGCTCATCACATCCCGGTATGTCGAAGCTTTGTCCCGCAAGTCGTCAGGATTGGTCTCCACCCAATACCGCTCTCTTTGGAACGGATAGGTCGGCAGAGGAATTCGCCGGGCGTCGCAGTTGACATTGAACGCTTGCCAATCCACTTGCAGCCCTAATAGCCATAACTTCCCCAACTGATTCAACAAGAATCGCTGATCGAGAATCTCTTCCTGGGGATGGCGAACCAGATTAAAGGTTCTACGGGCGATCGAAGGATCACTGCCTCGATGTTGCCTCACAAAGGTACTGAGAGCGTTGCCAGGCCCCACTTCCAAAAAAATCGGGTTCTCCAATTCCAACAATCGGTCCAGTCCCTCGGAAAAAAGAACGGTTCCGCGGAGATGGTTGGGCCAATACGCCGCGCCCTCCAAATCCCGTTTAGTTATCCAATCTCCGGTGAGATTTGAAATGTAGGGTAATTGCGCTTCCCCAACATTTGTCGAATCGATCTCTCGTTCGAACTCTTTCAGAATTGGGTTCATCATAGCGGAATGAAAGGCGTGCGAGGTATGCAAACGTCGCGCCTGGATTTCTTCCGCTCGAAGCTTTCGCTCGAATTGATCGATGGCATCGTGCGGGCCTGAAACAACACAACGGCCGCTGCTGTTGTGCGCCGCCAGGGATAACCGGGAATCCAGCATCGGAAGCGCCTGCTCCCGGGTCAAAGGAACGCTTAGCATTGCGCCGGAGGGCATACTCTGCATCAACTCGCCACGCCGGGCCACCAGCTTCAGCATATCCTCCAATTCCAGAACTCCTGCCAGGCAAGCCGCCGTATATTCTCCGATGCTGTGCCCCATCATGGCGGCGGGCCTGATTCCCCAATGCGTCAACAGCCGGGCCAACGCGAATTCAAACGCTACCAGTAGCGGCTGGGCCACCGAAGTTTGGTGGATCTCCCCAGAATTCCCGCCGAAGTACAGAATCGATTTCAAATCGAGAGCCATTTCCCGCTCAAGTATGCCAAAGCAACGATCCAATTCCTGGCGGAAGTACGGCTCGTTCTCGTACAAATCACGGCCCATATCTACGTACTGGGCGCCCTGCCCGGGAAACAAAAACACGATGGAATACGCGACATTCAAATCCGCCTGTCCCCTGGCGGCTGCCCCCGCTTTTTCGTCCGACATCATATCGAGCGCTTCCGGAATATTCCGGCACACCGTCATCCAGCGCTGATTGTACCCTCTTCGCCCTTGCTGCAGAGTTAACGCCACATTCGCAAGATCGGCGGAGGGATTGCTCCTCAAATAATCCTTCAAATTACCGATCGCAGCGCCGAGAGCTTGATCGCTTTTGGCCGAAAGAAGCAGCAGATGGTCGCCCCTGCGCGTATAACCCCCGCTTTCCGATTTGGGAACGGCTGCGGACGCGCCTGCCTCTTCCAACACAATATGCACATTGGTACCGCCAATACCGAACGAGCTGACGCCCGCCCTACGGGGACTGCCGTCACCTGTCCAATCCGATAATTCCGCATTGACGTAAAATGGACTACCTGCAAAATTTATGGCGGGATTTAAATTTTTGAAGTGAAGAGAGGGGGGGATTTTTTTGTGGTGCAATGCCAGTACCGTTTTTATAAAGCCCGCCACACCGGCCGCCGCATCCAGATGACCGATATTCGTCTTTACCGATCCAAGCGCGCATCCGATGGTTTTTGCACTTCCAAACGCCTGCATCAAAGCGGCAGCTTCAATGGGATCGCCCAATTTGGTCCCTGTTCCGTGGGTTTCGACATAGGAAATCGATTCGGCGGGGAATCCCGCCATTTCTTGCGCCCGCCGGATCGCCTCCGCCTGTCCCTCAACCGACGGCGCAGTGTAACCAACTCGGCGTTTCCCGTCATTGTTGGCGGAACCGCCTTTTACTACTGCGTACACGGTATCTCCGTCTTCAACCGCCTGCGATCTGGGCTTGAGAACAACCACCCCTGCGCCCCTTCCATACACCGTCCCGTCTGCGTCCCGGTCGAAGGTGCGGCAATGGCCGTCGGAGGACTGAATCATCCCATCCTCGTAAATATAGCCATATTCTTTAATTCCCGGTAGAGACACTCCTCCTGCCAGCGCCATATCGCAGGCGGCGGAGGCTAGATCGCGGCACGCGTACAATATGGCGGCCAACGAGGTGGAGCATGCGGTTTGCACTGTCATGGCAGGACCGGTTAGATTCAAGCAATATGCCACCCGGGAGCACAAAAAGTCGCGATTCACCAGATTCACCGATCCGAATGTTCCAAGGGTTTCCCGTTGTCCGGATAATAGAGTGCGCCCTTCCCAATAAAAACTGGACGAAGCTCCGGCGTACAGACCGATGTTTCCTCGGTACGAGACTGGATCGTACCCCGCGTTCTCCAGAGCCTCGTACGCGCATTCATGGAAAACCCGGATCTGGGGATCCATGAGCAGGGCCTCGCGGGGATTGTAGCCGAAGAACGACGCATCGAAACAATCGAAGTCTTCGATCACGCCTCCGGCTCTCACAAAATTGGGGTTTTCCAGAAGAGTTCGATCCACATCCGCCCCCCGGAGTTCGTCCTCGGAAAAGAAGCGGATCGATTCCACTCCTTGTTCCAGGTTTTTCCAGAAGCCCTCGACAGTCGCCGCGCCGGGAACGCGCACCGCCATTCCGATTACCGCGATATCCATCACCGGAACCTCGCTTCGAACCTGAACCTCGACCGGCTCCACATCGCCGCCCAAATGCCCGGCCAGACCGCGTATGGTGGGGAACCGGAAATGCTCGACCACCGGGATATCCCTATCCAGCGCTTGTTTGAGTTTATTGTTGACGCTAATGATATTCAGGGAGTTGCCTCCAATGTCGAAGAAGTTATCGTCGCAGCCGATCCCATCCCGGCTCAAGACCTCCCGCCAGATTTGCACCAGCCACGTTTCAATACGTCCCCGGGGCGCCGGCGAGACAGATTTGCTCTCGCTGGCCGAAGAAGCTATTTTTTGCAACGCCGATTTATCCACCTTGCCGTTGGCGGTTACAGGCAATGAATCGAGCGGAAAAAAACGCGCCGGCACCATATAATATGGCAATAAATTTCCAAGAAACTCTTTCAACACAGATTGTTCAAGCTCAAGCTCATGAGCCAAATAAAAAGCGGCTAGAGAGTTTTCGCCGTTTGAGTCCTCCAATGCGATAACCGCAGCCGCGACCACTTGCGGATGCCGCGCGAGACTTGACTCGATTTCCCCCAATTCGATCCGGTAGCCACGGACTTTCACCTGGTGGTCCGCGCGACCGATGAACTCGATCGTCCCATCCGCCAGCATCCGCACCAGATCCCCTGTCCTATATAGCCGGGAGTCCTGAGCCATCAACCTCTCGATGTCGAACGAATCATCGCTCGCGATTGGCAACTTCCGTACGTCCACAAACCGCTCGGCCGTCAATTCCGGCCGGTTCAAATACCCTTGCGCAAGACCGGTTCCGGCGACCCACAGCTCCCCCGGCACTCCCGTCGGTTGCAATTGGCCGGAGGGGGACAGGACAAACGCCTTTGTGTTGGCAATCGGCTTGCCGATGGGAATGGAACGCTCTCCCGGCGCTGGGGCACAGCAGGTGGAGACGACCGTGTTCTCCGTGGGACCGTAATTGTTCACCACCACGTACCCGCAGTCGAAACATTCCTTAAGCCTGTCCCCGCCGGTGAGGAGTGTGCGCAACGACCGGTTCTTCAGCCGCATAAACTGTTCGCACACCTGTGTGGGCAAAAACGACACAGTGATGCCGCAGCGTTCGTAATAGCGATTCAAGCGTTGCAGATCCACTTTGATACTCGGAGGGACAAGATACAACGAAGCGCCGGCCCAGAGGACGGGAAAGATTTCCCATACCGACGCGTCGAATCCGATGCCAGCGTATTTGGTGCACCTGTCCCCCTCGGTCAACTCAAACTGATTTTGATGCCAACAGCATAGGTTCACCAGCGATTGATGCCGGACCAGAACCCCTTTAGGCTGGCCGGTGGAGCCGGAAGTATAGATAACATAAGCCAGGTCGGAACTAGTTGGGGTGGGAAGCGATAAATCTTCGGCTATTACCGCCGCGTCGAATCGTTCCAGTTGCAACCAGGCCATTTGCTCCGCTATTTCCGGCATTTCATGTCCGGC
>JAHELQ010000251.1:0-6648 GCA_024644125.1 Candidatus Aminicenantota bacterium
ATGGCCCGAGACCCACCGGGAAGCGCTATTGCGTCAATTCGGCGTCGCTCGATTTCGTCAACGAAGAAAAACTAGAAGAACTACGGTTGCATAAACCCACCGGAACCTTGCATGCCACATTCGCCGCCGGATGTTTTTGGGGAGTGGAAGCGGCGTTTAGAAATGTCAAAGGAGTGCGAGCCACCGAAGTCGGTTACACCGGCGGCCACCTTGAAGATCCGACATACAAAGAGGTTTGCAACGACACGACAGGACATGCTGAAGCGGTACAGGTGGAGTACGACCCGTCGGTTGTGACATATGGGGAGTTGTTGGATGTTTTCTGGAAAATTCACGACCCCACCACGCTAAACCAACAAGGACCGGATTTGGGTTCCCAATACAGATCCGTGATATTCTATAATTCCTCGGAACAAAAAGAAGAGGCCGAAGCCTCCATCCAGAAGCAACAGAGCCTGACGAACCGTAAGATCGTAACTGAATTGATAGCAATCGATAAGTTTTACAAAGCCGAGGATTATCATCAACAGTATCTGGAAAAAAGGGGACTGGCAACCTGCCATATTTGATATAGCGCAGAAAGCGGAGAAAATTGTAGTAACGAGAAAAAAAATAGTTGACAAAATTTTGAATGTCTGATATATCAGATATTTATGAAACACGTTTTTAACACGCATGGATACGCTAATAATTGCCCGGATGAAAAGATAATTCCTATAGCATTGTATTGCGATCATTCATTATGCAAAGAAGGAGTGCTTACCCTGTGCCGCCAGAGGAAGGAATTCCATCTGGCGCATCATACGGCGGCCCTTGATTTGGCGAATCCCACTTCCTTGAACAGCGCGAACGCGATCATCATGATTTGCGCCTCGTGTAATTCTGTCGCTCTCAGCATGCCTAACCAAATGATGGAATCGATCCGAACTCGAACCCCGCATGCGCGGGTAATCGTGTTCAACAATTTGGCAAACCAAAGGCAGAAACTCATCCTCAAACAGGCGGGGGTTCATGGGATTGTGGAAAATCATGTGGGAGTCAAAAGTCTGGCGGGAATGATCGTCAATCTAATAAAAAAAAGCGGCTCCCGCGGCGAAGTGACGGTCGCAAGCCTGGAAGAGGCGAATCCCGGCGCCATGTTATTCGATTTGTCTAAAAAAGAGGTGCAAATCCTGCGGGTGATGTCATCTGGGATCAGCAATCACGAAATCGGGAAGCAGTTGCTCCTGACTGAAACGACGGTAAAATCGTATTTGCATAGAATCTTCAATAAAATGGACGCGAAAACCCGGACACAAGCGGTGATGAAAGCGATGAAGCATTCCATCATATAGCGTACAATCTATCTATCATCCTCATCTATTTCGAATTTAGAAAAAAAATAACCCTGCCAGGTACGCCGGCAGGGTTATTCAATCAAACTATTCTCTGGTTTATGGTTACTATTATTCTACGTTTTTCTCATGACCACTATTTTCAAGATTACAATAATAGAGCATTCAATAAAAATATGAAAGCAACAAAATATGTATATTTAGTATTAAAATATTGTAGGGGAAATACTACAAAAGTTGTAGGCCTTATCAAGGGAAGAATGTAGTTTAAACGCGTCAACATCCCTCATCCCCCCAAACATCGGGGGGGAATGAGGATTCGAGACCGAAGAATTATTTCCGGGTACTTTTGACAATCATAAACATGCCGAATCCGATAAGTATGGCCGGCCAGAAAAAATCTCTGATCTGGTCTTTTACCCACCAGTAATAATGATTGAGATACGGAAGATTCCGCATCAGGAAAATTCCTCCAATCAATACCAACACCAGTCCGACAATCAGCGCTCCGGTGTCGCCGCTCTTTTGCACCTGTTGAATTCCCGGATCCTGAAGCGCCGAACCTGTATTCTCCATCGGTTCTTGCCATTGCTGCGGTTTCTCAGGAGCGGCCAGCTCCGGATTTTCCGGGATGATAATCATACCGATTATATATGCCAGGATGCCGCTACCTCCCATAAAAAGCAAGATGACAGCGATAATACGAATAATGACCGGATCCACATTGAAGTATTCGCCGATTCCTCCGCAAACTCCGGCGAGCACCCTGTTCTTTTTACTACGATATAAGCGTTTCACGTTTCCTCCTGTGTCTCTGGATTTTCTTATTCAACATAGTTATATAACGATTAGACCTCAAGTTCAGTTCCAAAAAAAAATGATTATAATTTTTTTTGCCGTAAAACTCAATGATTGAATTTCGCTACACTTTCGTTTATAATTGACCATTATGAATAGAGATGAATTATCTCCAACACCGGTAGAAATAAATACCACATATGAACACGCGGATGACCCGCAAGAGGAAGACGATACTCCAACTACAATTTATTACCGGCCTGAAAGCTTCGAGCTAATCCTCAAATTTTTGATATTCATCTTCTTCATCCACACCTTCCTGGTACAATCTTACGTCATTCCCACCAGTTCCATGGAGAATACGCTTCTGGTGGGGGATCATATCATGGTGGACAAGGTTGCCTATTCCCACAGTTACGGGATTGTGGACAGTTTGTTCCTTCCCCAGAAAAAGATCGGCAGGGGAATGGTGGTGACATTTAAGGCGCCGAACGATCAAAAGAAACTCTATGTGAAGCGGGTGATCGGCTTGCCCGGCGAATCCCTTTATATCCGTTACCAGCAGGTCTACATCAACGACAAACCGTTGGAAGAGCCCTATGTGATCCATTCGGATCCAAAAAACAAGAGCGTTCCCGGCCGCGATCATTTTCCAAAATACAAGGTTCCGGAAGGCTATTACTTCTGCCTGGGAGATAACCGGGACGACAGCGTCGATTCCCGTTATTGGGGAAGCGTTCCCGAAGAATTCATCGTCGGCGCCCCCTGGCGCATCTACTGGTCCTACCGCACCGACGGTAAAGAATACTTGAACGCCTCTTTCCTGGAACGCCTCGAAGACATATTCATGACAGTTTTCAACATCTTCTCAGGCACCCGCTGGGAACGAACCATCATGCGCGTCCATTGAAAGTCGAATTTTTTTCACTTGGGCTTGCTTTCATTATAGAAATAGGACAATAGCTCAAAAGCTATATGCATGCGGAATTCACGACTGATTTTTTTAAAACACCCGTTCCATTTTTTCTCATTATCGTTAGTAAATTCACCATTGTTGTTTTTTCTGGCAGCGAAGATTTCTTTTGTTTCATTATATATAGTATTTTCATAATCAGTCTCTACTGAACTATTTTCTTTGGGAGTGAGAAGTTGCAAAAACTGAAAATGAAGCGCCTGCTCAATTTGATAAAATGCAAAACGAGATTGACGCATTTTAGGGAAAAAAAAGTTTTGGTTCAATAAATTTTGAAAAGATGTAAAATTCTTTTCAAATTCTTCCCTAAAAACAGGCGATTCCGTTAATAATTCCACTAACTCGCGTTTAATAAACGTCTTTTCGTCAGAAAAACCAAAAGCCAATTTATTAGAATCTCTTAAATGTTCGCTAATTTTCTTGAGTGTATTATCATTCTTTTGGCCATTCTCAATGATTTTGTCCAGCATCTTATAGGAATTGGGATCTATTTCCGCAAAGCGCTGTTTAGAAAGCTCCCATTTCGTAACCGGCATCCCTTTCTTTAGTTTTAACCTTCTTTCGTAATATTCAGGAGCATTCATCGATTCAATGAAATTTCCCCCAATCTCGGGAGAAAGCGCATTGTTTAACATCACGAGCGCCCAATATGTCAGACAGGTAACGCTCCGATAATATACAATTTTTCTTTGATTAGATTTTTTCTCATAAAATTTATTCAAATCAAGTTCAATCTCCGCTAAAGGTAAAGGCAAAATAGTGATAGGAATTTCATTCCCCGTAGTCTTATCCCCGGATACATTTGAAGTACAACTATACCAACAACGAGAAAGAATCGCCCTGTCCCTATAATCGCCATGAATTGGATTGACTACTCCGATTTCGTGAATGAGATTGAGTATTATTTCGAGGGCTTTTTTAAATGGGTCATCGTCTAATTTAAGAGCAAGATCCTTTTCGCCTGCTTTCCCGCTCCAGTCCTTGAATCCTTTTTCTTCTACTTTTTTACTTACCCATTTTAATAATTCTTCCTCTTCTATTGCCCTTGATTTCAGGTCATATTGTTTAAAGCGCTTCTTAAAATCAGGATTATCAGAAATTTTTACATTAAATTCATTTAGAAAGAATTTTAGAATCGAGTTACGAATCTCTCCCTTAAATCTTGCGGAATAGTTGTAATCATCATACTCTTTACCGATGTTAATTTCGTAGATATCACCGCCATGACTCCAAAGAAGTTCCATAAAAAAGGCGACGAATTCTGATTTATTGTCCAATGGCGGAAAAGCGAAAAGATAGATATTTTCCCTTTTTTTATCGTGTAAATCCCTCAATGATCCGAGTAAGCCCGCCCAATTGTACTCATTCGGAATATCATGCCCGTTTTTTTTATCTAAGGGAGGCATTTGAAAATAGTTTTGGATACTTAAAATTCCATTCAATTTTTTCAGCGATACATTCTGTTCATCACTCAACTCCCTTGTTTCAAATGCTTTTGAAAAGTCTTTGTAAACAAAAACCCCAAAGTCGCAGTAACATGGAATTGAGTCGAATTCAGATATATTATATTCTACGTTATTTTCTATAAGTACTGAGGGATATAGTTTCTTCAAATTCTTTTCATTATTAATTTTTTTTAGTAATTCAGATTTAAGGTAATTGTCCAAAACTGCCAGACGCTTGTTATCCCGGAATGCTGTGACAACATAGTAGGGGAGACTCAAAATTCTTGTGTTGGCATGCCCCGCGCTATACTGCCCTTTAAACGACCAGAATTCCGTATAAATATTCGGTTTTTTCACTAACGTAAACGTCGTATTCTCTCCGGGGTATCTTACTTCATTAAAATCCTCAATAATATCTTTGTTTATTTCCTGTTCCGCGGGATTTTCGTAGAATAATTTAAAAAATATTTTAGGTTGTACAATAGAACTTGTATCGCCGGCCAGTAGATTTTCCAGATCCCAGCCGCTATCTTCGACGACAATGCCTTCTCGCGAACTTATATTCAGTCTCCTTATCTTTGACTTATGTGTTCGGCCCCTCGCTTTCTGAATATATAAACCCTTGTGTATTTGATTGTGAATATCGAAATTTCGGATGCAAAGAATCAGATCGACCAATGAAGATACCTGCTCTTCGATTTTGTCTATAGATCTAAAAAAGGCGTCGGAACGGCAAACAAACATTGTAGTAATCTCCTGGTTCCTCAAATATTCGATCAAACCGGAAAGAAATGTTTTAACTCCCGGTTGGCCGTTCCCTTTCGCTTTTTCAAGTTCCGTTATGGAATCGATCACCAAACGATCGATACCGTAGATTGATTTGAAGGCGTGGAGCATAAATACAATTTTATTCAGATCAAGGTTAATGGAGGGAAAATCTACAAAAGCAAATGCTTTACTACCAGGCGTAACGCTTGATGTTATCATTTCTTTGTATTTTTTGGAGAGTTCTTCGCTAAATCCGTCAACCGCAAATTCGAGAGTTTTTTTATCTCCTTCAAAATTAATCCATAAAAGACGTTCATTATCATTGCCGTTCACACTATTTGAGTTATAATACCCATCCTTCATAAAATTGAGAGCCAGTAAGGTTTTTCCGGCTCCGGCGCTTCCCACCACCAAAATTGTCTCTTTTTTCTTAAAACCGCGCTCTTTTTTCCCACCTGATTGAAACTCCAATAAATCATCTAATCCAATGGTACCTGTGCTTATTGGATTTCGTGCGGTATCGAAATTTGGGGAGGGATAGTTCTCATTGTAAACCGATATTTCCGGGAAGATATTAAATCCCACCTTCAGAAAAAAACTTTTTTTTGAATCAACATTTTCCGCTACCATAATGTGTTGTGGTTTTTTCAAGTCTTCGATCGTCAACATTGCCGCTGAATGCGGACCTTTGTACGCTTTTTGTCCGCGCATTTTTTTTATTGAGAAGGACAGCATGTCGCCGACCCATTTTAAATGAATGACGCCATCCACTTCATATTCTTCAAAAGAACCCTCGTTGCCTCGATCTTCGCCAAGGAATATTGCGGTAATTCGTCTGCACTTTAAATTTCTAATTAATCTTCTGAGTATTTGTCGCCCGTTCTCTTCTCCTCCAAGATCCCGAAAACGGCTGATGCAATCAATGACAATTAATTGCGGAAGCTCACGGTCCAAAATCGAGATAATT
The DNA here is from genome assembly GCA_024644125.1 of Candidatus Aminicenantota bacterium. Classification (GTDB taxonomy): domain Bacteria; phylum Acidobacteriota; class Aminicenantia; order UBA2199; family UBA2199; genus JAHELQ01. Next base: position 6,286 of record JAHELQ010000251.1, read on the forward strand.
TCGTCCAGTACAACATCAGGATTTCGCCATGCTCTTGGGTTCCTGATTTTATTCAATGGATACGTTATTTTTTCGATATCCTGTTTGTTCCAACCGAGTGAAAATTCATCACTATCGTTTTTACAATATACTTTCAAATCATCGCACAATTGTTTGATGTCCTCTTCAAAAGTGAGGAACTTCGCGCGCGGTCGCTCAACGTTCAAGGCGATTTGCATACCCATCGTTGTTTTCCCGGAACCCGGTTCCCCTTTTATAAGTAATATATGTCCCCGCGGTAAACCCGGAACTCTTGAGGTAGAGGCGGAACTCCCGGCATTTTTTTCCTGGCTTGATATACCTCTAAAAATAATATTCAATCCG
>JAHELQ010000251.1:6658-7434 GCA_024644125.1 Candidatus Aminicenantota bacterium
CTAATATCCACATCAGACAATGCGAGTGGTTTTCCGAATTTGAGTATATCCTCAACTTTAAGGCACATTTGCCGGAAAGTATATTCATTCTCACACTGTTGCCGCAATCGTTGCACTTGATCTTTTAGATCATTGTTTTCGGTCAACCGAAATTTCCCGGTCTCTTTTTCAAGTATGAGATAACCTTCGTTTTGCATAATTGTGCAAATTTCCGAGGCCTTTCTCTCCGATATTCCTGTATGATACGCGATATCTTCTATTTCAAATTTTACCCGTTCTGGATCCTCGGGGAAAAATAGGTTGAACACTGCCATAATTTCGTAACTTGAAGGTATTATCAAATCTAAGTTTTCATAAAAAACTTTTTTAGGACCTTCATTTTTTTTCTTCAAATCAGGATTCAAAATATCCTGGGAGCAACTAATGATGGCTTTCCGATTATAACTGCCATACGGACTGCTTTTCTCTTCCTCTTCACTCGCCAGTCCCTCTTCTTTTTTAAGCGTAATTTTCAAAAATGGATCTTTAGAACTTTGCCAGTCAATATAGTCCGTTAACATTAACGGTAAATGAATTTGAATTGCCTGTAAAAATCCAAGATCGTAAAAATCTGCCTCATCGTGATACCGAATGATCGGAAAGATATCGCTATCTCCTTTGTACCGCTTGTACTTTATCGTAACTTGTAACTCTGTCTTTTTATTTTCAATCACTTCTACGCTCTCAACTGGAATAAATCGACATGCGCGGAATCTGGCGAAATCGGAAATCGTTTT
>JAHELQ010000252.1 GCA_024644125.1 Candidatus Aminicenantota bacterium
GGAAATCCGGGAGAGAAACACAACAAACACCGCCAGCATCGTCATATACAAGGTGGCATCCACCCTCCGGCCCAATTCCGTCAACAGGACCACAGTCCCATGGTCCAATTCCAGAATCACGCAATCTCCATCAAAATTTTTTTTAGCGGGCCTGGGAAAATCCGCCGGCAAATCCAGAACCGGCGTGCCGGTGGTGAACAAATCCCGCCAAAATCCAATACCCACTTCATAACCGACGGAGTCTCGCCGATTGGCGGCCCACAGGCAATAATCCTGATACTGAACATCCAACGACGGCAACTGCTCGCCGCTGTAAAGAGCGAGAAAATCCTTGACCAGCACCGCCAATGAGCCGCCGTCGGCTATGATGTGGTGAATATCGAAGAGCATGACATGCCGGCGCTCCTCCATGGCGAACAACCACAACCTGAACAAGGGGGGGTGACCTAAGTCAAAGGGCAGACAGAAGGCGTGCAGCAATGACTGTAGAGTATCAAATTCCCTGCACCCCGGCAATACTCCGCCGGGCTCGCCCAGCGGTTCCCATGACACGGCGGCTGACGATTCGTCGCCGCGATCCAGTAGCCTCAGGCGCGTCGGCGCGCATTGGACGGTCTCTAGAACCCTCTGGACCGGTTCTTGCTCCACCATTGTGAACACGGTTCGCAAACTGTCGTGCCGCCGGATCAATTCCCGCCAGGCAGCGCTCAGCCGCGCAATATCCAGTTCTCCCCGCAACAACAATGGAGAGGAAATATTATAGCCTGTTCCGGCCCCTTCCATTTGGTGGATCAACAACAAACGCCGCTGCCCCGGCGAGAGGGGATAATAATCCATGCCCTCGGCCGGCGACACGCGGTCTCCACCCTCAACCGCGGCCCTATCGATCATGGCCGCCAATCCCCGGATGGTAGGTTGGGCAAAAATGTCCGCCAACTTGACGGTGCAATCCCAACGGCGGTGAATGGCGGCCAACAACGTAGCGGCGGACAATGAATGGCCACCCAGTCTAAAGAAATCGTCATCAATTCCGAAGGTCCGCTCTCCCAAAATCTCTTGCCAACACTGCCACAGCTCCCGTTGGAAACGATTCCGCGGCATGAGCGGGGCGTTGTCGCCTCCATCATCTCCGGGCTGGCATTGGGGCAACGCCGAACACAGGATCTTCCCTGAATGGGTCAGGGGAAAGCTGTCCAATTTCATGAACACGGAGGGGATCATGTAATCCGGCAGCAAGGGGGAGAGATAACGCCTGAGATCGACTGGGCCAATGCGGCGCTCCGCCGTGTAATAGGCCGCCAGGTAGGACTCTCCCGAGGGCAGTGCCTTGCACACCACCACACTCTTGCCAATGGCTTCATGCCGGTCCAACAATTGTTCGATCTCCGACAATTCCACCCGGAAGCCCTTGATTTTGACTTGCTGGTCCACACGGCCCACATATTCAATACTGCCGTCGTGCAGCTTGCGGCCCATATCCCCAGTCTTGAAACTCCGCGTTCCCCTACCACCGCCACGCTCCTGGAACACGGCGGAGGTGACTTCCGGCAGATTGAGATATCCCAACGCCAAATATTCGCTGATATAGACAATCTGCCCCGGCTCGAACACCCTGGCTTCCCCCCCCTGGGGATTCACCACCCGGACACCGGTCTCCGCCACCGGGAAACCCACTGGAACGCAATCACCGCCGGCATCATGGTCATGCCCGGCGACATATTGCAATGTCACCGTTGATTCGGTGGGGCCCAAACCATTGATAAAATAACAATCTTCCACAAAAAACCGCTTAAACCCGGCAAAATCCGCGGCCGACACTGCTTCGCCCCCCAACACCACCAAGCGCAATCCAGGGAAACGATCCTCTGGGGAAAGAGACGAGTAGAAATGCCGATACAAGGTGGGAACGGTGTGAAAAATCGTGATACAACGCCTCCGGGTCCAGGGCCGCAATCCCAGGATCCCATCGCCCTGTTTCACGTCATAAAGGGACAACACCGCTCCATTGAGCAACGCCCCATAGATATCCATCACAGCAGCGTCAAAACTATAGGGAGACAACAATGACAGACGATCGCGGCGGGAGATTTTCAAGCGGTTGGTGTAGACCCGGATGAAATGCAGCACATTACGATGGTTTTGCACCACCCCTTTGGGTCGCCCAGTGGAGCCGGAGGTGTACAGGACATAAGCGATATCGTCCCCGTCGATCGTTTCAACCGGGGCGGCTAGCCCGGAGAAACCGGCGTCCGCCATTGTCTTCACCCGAATTCCCGGACAGTGTTCGGCCACCAACGCCGCGGCCCTGTAATAACCTTGACGATTGGTAATGATCAAACCGATGCCGGCGTCCTTGGCGATATACGCCAACCGCTGAAGGGGATAGTCCATGGGCATGGGGACGTAAAAATTACCGGAATACAATGCGCCTAAAATGGCGGCCACCATGTCCGCCTCGTGGCCGAAATGGAGCCCCACTGCCCGCCGGCCTCCGGGGGAATGTCGATGGATCAATGAGGCGATCAGCAGCGCCCGGCGATCCAACTCCCCATAAGAGAGCGCTCCCGCTCCATCCGTAACCGCCACCCGGTCAGCCGCAGCCTGCCATTGTTCACGGAAGCGGCACACAATGGATTGGCCGTCCACCTTCTCGAAGGGGACAAAACCGGGGTCCTGAGGGATCTCCACCGGGATGGCGCCAGGGGCCGGAACTTTCAGCACATCGCAACAATGAACCGGCCGCGTCGGATCGTCACATATTTCCTTTAAAAATTCAACAAATTGCCGGGCCAAATAATCCATCACACCGGTGGTGAACATGGCGGAGCGGTAATGCCATTTCAATGAGACCCGTCCATCGGCCTCCACTGCCTCCAGACTCAGATCAAACTTCGCGTCCTGAGCTACGCGACCGGAGTTGATCTTCTCCTTGAGCCCGGGGGCGCGAACATCCATCATATTGAAGCTCACCCGCACCTTTTCCTCACCGCCAGAGCTTTGTTCCACCGCCTGGTGCGATAACGCCAACAACCGGCGCACTTCATCGAACACACGTCCCAACACACCGGCGAAACAATCCCCTTCGGCGATCATGGTGGTCAAGCAGGCGACGCGCACGAATAAACCGACAATGTCACGGCAGGCGGCCAACCGCCGTTCCGCCAATGGAAATCCGCAACTGATCCGCTCTTGCCGGCACAGTATCGCCAAAAACGAGACAAAGGCTGCGTAAAAGACCGTGAAGAGGGAGATCTGCCGCCCACTGGTAAAAGCGGTTAACCTACCGGTCAAAGCCTCGTCCACCACAACTCCGCATACGGCTCCCCGTCGCTCCCCGGAGGCGCAACGACGGGCCGCCGGCAACTCCAGAGCCTCCACCGGAACGGAGGCATCATGGCCCGGAACGGCTCCGGCCGACGCAAGCCGCCAATAGACGTAATCGCGATATCTGGCCTCAGGGACAGGAAGCTCTTTCTCCCCGTCACTCTGGCGGTGAAGCCAGCATAAACGGTGAAATTCCCGTTCCAGAATCTCCAGAGACCAGCCGTCGGCGATAATGTGATGAAGACTGAGCAATAGTTCGTTTTCCCCATTGTCTTCCACCAGGAAACGGACCCGCGTCAACGGAGCGCAGGACAAATCGAAGGGACAGGTCATTTCATCAGTGACGACATTCTCTTTGCGGTCAGCCGCCGCGGATGGGGAAAGATCCCGCAGATCCTCAACAACAAACGGCATCGCCGCGCTTTTTTCAATCACTTGAAAGGGCTCGCCCCGGAACTGGACGAACCGGGTCCTCAAACTTTCATGCCTCTGAATCAATTGATCCAACACCATCTCCGCCAGTCCGGCGTCCACACCGTCATCCACCCGGATCCGACCGCAAATAGTGTAGGCCGAACTGGTGGGCGAGGCTTCGTGGGCCAACCACACCAAACGCTGGTGAGGGGAAAGGGGATAGTAGTCCATATCTTCCACCGCCGGCAACATTTCGGCCCCAGTTCCCAACCGCTGGTCCACCAGCCGACACAACCGCCCAACTGTCGGTTCTTCCAGAATATCCACCAACTGGATTTGCACCTGAAACATCTTCTGCAACCGTAGCAGCACGCGAACCAGCCGCAACGAATGCCCCCCCGCCGCTATCAGGTTGGGGTTCTCCAGCAGTTGACGCCGGGGGCAGCCCAACACAGCGGCGCACAAATCCACGATTTGGGATTCCAAATCTTCACCGCCGGCTGTCTCCATTATGGAGTTCGGTTTATCCAACGGCTGCGGCAGACTGTTCACATCGACCTTGTTGGACAACAGACGGGGAATTTTTTCCAAAAAAACAAAATAATCCGGGATCATGTAATGAGGTAGTTCCACGGAAAGGCAATCCCGCAAATTCCGTTCATCCACAGAGGACGAAGCCACCACATATGCGCACAATGATTCGTCTCCAGGAACTCCGACTACTGTCACAACCGCCTCCTTCACCCCGTCGGCCCTCGCCAGGCGCGCCTCGATCTCACCGCACTCCACTCTGAAGCCCCGGACCTTCACCTGGCGGTCCAACCGCCCCCAAAAGTTTAACACACCATCCGGCGAAACGCTGACCAGATCTCCAGTACGATAGCAGCGCGCGCCCCGCAAAACTTCTAAACCGTCTATTCCTGGAGAAAAACTCCGGCCAGTGGCCTCGGGACGGTTGAGATAGCCGCGCCCCACATTGGGGCCGTAAATCACCAATTCGCCAGGCACTCCCTCCGCTTGCCATTGACCGTCACCATTCACCACCACCACGCCGGTTCCTGGCAACGGGGAGCCAATGGGAACCGGTTTATTGCCATCGCAGCGGCACAGGGAAAAGGTGGTGGTATAGATCGTCGTTTCAGTTGGGCCATAAAGATTTTCCAGTTCTACCCAGGGATAAGACGACCGGAATGTGGAAACACTGGCGCCGTCCACCGGTTCGCCGCCGAGAAAAATAGAGCGCAAACTACAAAGCCACGGTCGAGTTCCGGTTTCCAACGCCTGAACCAACAACCGGAAAAACGAGGGAACGCAATGCAGCCGGCTGGCCAGCAACCGGTCGATCTCCCGCCACATCATGAAAGCGTCGCCCTCCAGTCCCCGGGCCAACAGAGTCAGGCGCGCCCCCCCCGGTAACCAACTGAAGAGTTCAAAAACAGATACATCGAACATTAACGAGGTCTTGAACAGAACCACATCTTCCGCCACTAGAGGGAATTCCCGTTGCATGGTCCCCAACAGGTTCGCCAGGGAGCCATGTTCCACCACTACCCCTTTGGGGATTCCGGTGGAACCGGAGGTATAGAGAATATAAGCGACGTCCGCCGGAGACGGGTCGCTGATCCGCCGGTCCGTTGTTTCAGGCTCGACGCCTGGCAGCGCTTGACGGTTGGGGACGATCACGCGGGCTCCGCTATCAGCGACTATCTCCCGAACCCGTCGCGCCGGCGTCTGTTCATCCACCGGCAAGTAAGCGCAGCCGGCGGCCAAAATTCCAAAAATCGCAAGGATGGTGTCCACGGTCCGCTCCGCCGACAGAGCCACAATATCTCCGGCCCGTGTTCCACCGTCCCGTAAATGGCCGGACCAACGCTCCACTAGAGACGCCACCTCCCGGTAGGACAACTGCGTATCCTCCCCCGCCAGGGCGATTCGCCACGGTGAACGACGCGCTCCCGCCCTGAGCAATTCAGGGACTATGGGAGAGAGAATCCGTTCCTCCGTCGTCCGGTTGAAACGAACGGTCAATTCTCGCCGCCGCTCCTCCGCCAACAACTCCACCCGCGCCGCGGGCGTATCCGGGTCCGCCACAACCTGCCGCAACACATTTATGAATAAGCTAGAGAGACGGAGGATACACTCGTGGTCAAAGACCGGGGTCTTGTATAGAAAATCGAATACCAAACTGTCGAACGCCCGGACCGTAATCGTGAGATCGAACTGAACCCCCTCGTTCATATCGTACAACACCACCTCTAAACCGCTGGTCCCACGCAAAGCGGAGATATCCGCCGGATAGTTCTCCACCGCCAACATGGAATCAAAGGGCAATTGCCGGCCCAAACCCTCGCCGCAAGCGAAAATATCCGCCAGCGAGCGACGTTCACCCGCCATAGTGTTCATATCCGCCGTTAAACGGGTCATGATCTGCCGGCACGTTTCGCCGGACAACCGGTTCACCCGCAATGGAACCGAATGAACAAACAACCCCGCTATATCGAGCACGCCGGCTATCTCCCGCGGCCGCCCCGCCAGAGCAGCTCCGAACATGACATCCGGGGTGTTGAGATATTTGCGCAACAGCACGGCCCAGGCGCAATACACCACCGCTGCCATGTTGATCTTCTGCCCGGCGCAAAAACGATCCAAATCCCGGTTGAAGCTCTCCGAGGGTTGAAAGGAGTGTTTGTTCTGCCTGCCGGCTGCGTCCGGGGCCACCGGCTGTTTCACCGGCATGTGGGATCCGTGGTCCACCCCCCGCAAATAGTCCCGCCAAAAGGGGTTCATCCGCTGGAAATCCCGGGTCTTCAACCATCTGATATAATGGCCGAATCCCGTAGCCGCCGGCAGGTGAAACGCCAGATCAGAGCAGAGACCGGCATAAGCTCGGAAAAAATCCCGCACCACGATGGCGGTGCTCCACCCGTCCAACAAGATATTGTGGCTACGAATAATCATGTGATGAGAGTTCGAATCCACCTTCGCCAACGTGACGCCGAAGGGGACTGTCTCCAAATCGAAGGGTCGATCGAAGTCCTCCGCCAAAAATTTTTCCAGCGCCGCCCGCCGTTGCTCAATGTCCCGGCCCGGCAAATCCACATACGCCAACCGTGGGGCGCTCTCTTTCAACACCAATTGCAGCGGCCGCTCCAAATTCCGCCAACGCAGCACCGTCCGTAATGTTCCATGGCTCGCCGCCACCAGGCTCCAGGCCTTGGCAAACACGTCCCGGTCAATGGCCCCAGTCAACTGAAGGTTCAATTGCAAATAATAACCGCGGCCGCCGGGATCGCTTAAAAATTGCGCGAACATCCCCTCCTGCGTGGGAGTTAACGAGAGGACATCCTCGATATGGTTTGGTATCAACTTATGTGACTGTTTCATAGGACAATCCCCTATCAAAGCGCCGCCGCGGCGGACACTTCGTCGGCCCTGGCGTCGAACAAAAAGAAATAGTAATACAAAGCCGCCACTTCGCGGATCAAATACCACACCTGCCGGTTCAAACCTTTTTTCTTCACCGGAACCGTCAGGGTGTTGACCCCGATTTTACGGGCCGCCATCTTGATGCGCAACAGATGGTAGAAGTGGCTGACGGAATAGGAACGCCGCCAACCACGTTCCCGCATCAAGCGGCGGGCGTTCATCACGGAGCAGAAAGTGTCCAGTC
>JAHELQ010000253.1 GCA_024644125.1 Candidatus Aminicenantota bacterium
CGGGAATCCCACTACAATATCTTCCTGACGGGTATATTTTGAGAGAAGCACATAATATGCCGCCACCATCACATTGAACACTGTCGCGCCGGTTGCGGAAGCCAACAATCTTATCCCCGCCGTCAGTTCTTCATCGACGTCAAAATAGATGACATCTCCTTGAAAGCCGCCTGATGAAGAAGGATTCTTCGACGATGGGAAATTCAATTCAGAGGGGAGAGGTAAAAAGCGGTCCAACCAGAACTGCCGCTGCCGATTAAATGAGGCGGTGGCTTTAAATCGGCGCTCCCACATCGCGTAATCTTTGTATTGTAAATCAAGTACCGGCAATCGGCGACCTCGATACAGAGCAATTAGGTCCCGCAACAGCAGCATATTGGAAAAACCGTCGGAAACGATGTGATGGATATCGATCATGAGCAAATACCGGTTATTGTCAAGTCCCGCCAACCCTGCCCGCAACAATGGAGGACGCGACAGATCAAACGGCTGGATGTACCGTTGTATTACCTCGTCAACCGTTGAATCGGCGACCTCCAACCGTTGCAAATCGAATTCAACTCGCGCCCGCACCATCTGGACCGGTTGACTACCGGCGATCCCGAATTCCGTTCGCAAACACTCATGATGCCGGATCAACTTCCGAAGCGCATCCTCAAGGCGAGCGGCATCCAGGTCTCCTTCCACGATAAACGCCCGTGGGATATTATATGTGGTGCCGACCGCCTCTTCTTGATGTAATACGAACATCCGCGTCTGCGCCGATGAAAGAGGGTAATACTCCTGGCGTTCGGATTTCAAGACCGGGACGAGGCACTCCTTTGCTTTGCATTCAATGTACCCGGCGATGTTCCGAATCGATTTTAATTGAAAAACCTCTATGAGCGGCAACTCCACATTAAATTCCCGCTGAATCCGGGATGCCAGTAGAGATGCCCGTAGCGAGTGGCCGCCAAATTGAAAAAAGTTATCATCGATGCCTATTGCCAGCGGATCCATCCTCAACACCAAAGCGAAAAGCTCCCGCAGCCGCGCTTCCGTCACAGTGCGCGGAGCCAGAAAATCCGGACTTTGCAGCGGTCCTGCCAACGCCTCTCGATTGTTTGTGATGTTTTTCAGCATCCGCGTCTCTTCGCCCGGCGAAACTAGAAAATCCCGCACGCAATCCAGCGGCCCGGACACAATTTTCTCCAGCAATTCCAGATAGCCTGCGACGATCAATTCGATGTCAGATGCGCCGAACAATGAGCGATGGTAAATAAACTGGAATTCCACTCCGCTCACCACTTTGATCAGTAGTGTGAGATCATGGTCGTTGATACCAAAATTCGAGATGGACATTACCGGTAGGCCACAGGCATTCTCCGCCAGGCGTTTATCGACCGGATAATTCTCCATCACCAGCAAACTGCGGAACACCCCGCCCCGCCTCTCCTCAAAGGAAAGCCCCAGTCGATGAATCGGAATATTTTCAAATGCCTGCCTCTCGCGAAGTTCTTCCTTGAAACGGGATAAAAAATCCAGGACAGAATCATCCGGAGCGGTCCGGACCCGGCACGGGATGGTATTGATAAACAAACCCACTACATCGCCGGCGCCTTCGAGCTCCGGTGGACGCCCCGCCACGGTGGTATCGAATACAACGTCGAACCGGCCTTCGTACCGTTGCATTAAAAGGCCCCATGCCGCGTGATACAAAGCCGCCGGCGTTAGCTTCGACCGAAGGACGAACGACTCGACGCTGTCTCGCAACGCGGATGGAAGTGAAATCTCAAATTCCGCGAAGTCGGCGGTTGTCTTTTCTACATCCCGCTCACGTGAACAATCGCCGCAGGAGCCCTCCATGTAACGTTCCCAAAACGCTTTTGACCCGTCCAAATCCAGGCAGTCCAGCCATTTCACAAACCCGCTGAACGGCATCTTCTCCTTCGCCGCCTTCGCCGCGTGCCCGGCGCTCAATTGCCGATAGGCGCCGAAAAATTCTTCCAGAATCACACCGGTGCTCCAGCCGTCATAAAGGATATGATGATGACTCAAGACAATTCTGCAATCCATGCCGCTCACACGGCAAAGATTCACACGGAAAGGAACGCTCAGCAGATCGAATTTTTCCCTCCGGTCCCTCGCCAGTAAATCCAGATACAAACTCTCCACCTCGCCGTCGCTAATTGTGGAAAAATCAGTAAAGCGAATATCCGGCCGATACGTTTTTAATACAACCTGCACTGGCCGTTTTACATGTTGCCAGCGAAACACCGCCCGGAGCATATCGTTTCCATCTACCACCGATTCCCAGGCCGCCTTAAAAATAACAGGATCTATACTTCCGCCGATTTGGAGGGACACCTGCTCAAAAAACATATCCCCCAGAGGATCCTGGAGAAAATAGAAGAGCATGCCCTCTTGCAAAGGTGTCAGGCTAAAGATATCGCCTACATTCTTTTTTTCTAATTTAACAGGCGGAGTCATTTATGCTTGTGGTGTTAGAGGACCGCGGCCATGATAGCTTTCTGAATGTGAAGGCGATTTTCCGCTTCGTCGTACAACACTGAATGTTCTCCATCGATAACGTCCGCGGTCGCCTGTTCGCCTCTGATAATGGGCAGGCAATTCATAAACAACGCGCCGGGATTGGCCACCTCAAAATGCCGGCCTGACACACACCAATCATTGCGGACTTGCTGGCGAATCCTGGTGTCTTCCTCCCCCGACAAATACTGCGCCTTCCAGCTCTTCACATAAATCACATCCGCCCCTTCAGAAGCCTCCTGCAAATCATTGGAGAATTCCAGAGTGCCGCCGGATTTTTGTACTGCGTTTTTCGCAAAAGCTACATACTCTTCATCCAGGTCAAATCCCTTCGGATAGGCAAACACCACATTCATGCCGAGCAATGACGAGGCGATCAACATGGAATGAGGAACTCCCGGAGACTTCTGCCGCCAGGAATAGCCCCAGGTGAACACAAGCCGTTTTTTCTTGTAATCGTCTCCCAACTTCTCTTTCATGGTGAGAATGTCGCCCATCACCTGGCAGGGGTGATCCTTGTCATCCAACGCGTTGATCACAGGGACACCGGCATGTTCGGCGATCAACCGCAACGCTTCGCGCCCTTTGCCATATTGCGTCATATCGTACATCCGGATGATCAATCCATCGAGATAGCGGCCCATCACGGCTGCCGTATCGCTCAAACTCTCATGGTTGACCAATTGCAGGTCATTGGCGTTCAAATGTTCTGCATGACCGCCCATCTGATTGACTCCTACCTGGAACGATATTCTGGTACGGGTGGAAGCGACACTGAACAAAAGACCGAGATATTTGCCCACCAGGCGATCGCTAATGTTCTTTTTTCCACTTTTGATATCTTCAGCCAAAGCCAGAATATCCTCCAATTCTTCACTGGAAAAATCCATTAAACTGATAAAATCACTGTTTTTTAAACTCATCGATCATTTCCCCTATTGTATGTTTTTGAATAAAACATCACTCTCTCAAATATTTTGACAAGCTCCCGCCATAAAGAGATGAGCGGGATTTATAAAAATACAAGCGGATGACGCTTCAGATGAATAAAATCACTTCACATGAAGAAACATCAAAGTCTTAATATCACACACAGACAAACAGAGTAAATCAATAAAAACATGAACCGGGATTAACACTTTTTTAAGTTAATTGAGAGCCAGGATACGATTTTAACCGGGCAGACTTCCGATGCAAAAAATGGAAAATGAGTGAAAAAAACAATAGTATCAGATAAAAAAGGTAGAGAATATCACTTCCGCGGAGGTGGAACTTTCCCCGGTTGACCAATCATAAAAAAGATGAACAGTAAAAAACAGGCGGTTCCAATCGCCTTTGTCAATCATCAATTACACGGACAGCCCATTTGAAGTGTTTCTTCCAATACGAATTAAATTCCTCATTACGGATCCGTTCCCCGCGTTTCGGAGCATGCGCAAAAAACCGACTTGAAAGGAATATTCCGGTATGCCAGCTACGCTTGATCTTAAAGACGACAATATCTCCAGGCCGCGCCCCGGAGAACCGGACCTGCCGTTTCATCTTCCCCTGTTTTTTGGCTGTCCTGGGTAATTGAATCCCGAAACAATCATATACATAATGAACAAAGCCGCTACAATCGAAGCCTTCGATATCGCTTCCGCCATATTGATAAGGAAGTCCCGCTAGACTTTGGGTCAACGCGACGATTTTTCCCCTTAGATTTCCAACGTTACCCGGTTCCCATTGAACTACGCAAAATCCCAATCCGGCAATCACCATCGACAACATCACCCACTTCCAACCAACGATTCCCCCTTCCTTGTTTTCCGGTGGCGAACGCCTGCTTATTTCCCTGGATACATGCCTCATCGACCAATTATACCTGATCCGAATTAGAATTGCCAGGGCCGGCTAAAACTGAAACACCACACTTTAGTTGAGGTATTGGCGGGATTCTGTTATAATAAAACGACTCTGAGTGGAGACAAGATTGTGAAAAAAAGATTTTTCACAGGGAAAACGAACAATGATGCAAAAAAAGCAAAAAATACTAATCCTGGGTTTGGGATACTTCGAGCGGAGACTGATCCAGGAGATTTCCAGAAATTGGCAGGTGCTGGCGGTGGACCACAATGAAGACCGGATCAAGTTGGCAGAAAACCAGATTCCTTCCGCCCAATACGTCAGGGGAGATGTCAGTAGTATATTGACATGGAAGAAGCTGGACCTCAGCGACTTGCGATTCGTCATCTCCACCATCCGCGACCGGGACGTCAACCTCGAAGTATGCCGGATTGTCCGCGAGACGCTTCGGTTGAAGCAGCCGATCATGATATTGGTGTACGACGACGGCGAAGAATTGGACCGCATATTCGAGCCATACGAGGCCGTTCTCATCAAACCTGTGGAACTGGGCATCCATGTGATCCGCAAGAAACTCGAAAAAAATGTCAGTCAGGCCATCAACATCGGCCTGGGGAAAGGTGAAATCCTTGAGGTGCACGTCTTATCGCGTTCTCATTTGGTGGGCCACAAACTCAAACACCTCCGCCCCAGCCAATGGCATATCGCCGCCATCTACCACGACAACAAACTGACTATCCCGACCGGTAACAACAGTATCCAGGTAGGCGACCGCGTGGTCCTTGTGGGAGATCCCAATCTTCTGGAAAACGTAGCTGAAATATTGATCAAAGGCAATCCCCAATTCCCATTGCAATACGGAACCGACATCGTCTTCCCCCTGCACCGCGATTATGCGCAAGCCCTTGACGAAGCGTCCTTCTGGAAAAAAAACTTCAAAGCCCAGCGGTTGCAATTGATCCCATTTAAAAAAAAACTGTCGAAAGAATTGAATCAAAAAATCAAATCGGATGTGCGTAATTTTGAAGTGGGGGAAACCATCGAAGTCTTCCGCGAGATATTCCAGTTGAAACTCGATACCGGCGTATTGATCGTACCGCCGCGGCAAAAATTGTTCCACCCCAGCAAGATCAAGGCATCATTCAAATTTTCCTCGAAACCTTTCCTGGTGGCCCGCAACTCGTTTCCATACAAAGGCATCATCATCTCCCTGAATGGACCGGATCCGGCATTGGCGCTTGATACCGGGATCGAAATCGCCAGCATGCTAAAAATCCCCATCAAAGCGGTGTATACAGAATTACCAAAAGAAATGCGCGGGGTAGAAGAGGTGAGAAAACTCAAAAAACGGCAACAAATCATCGCAGACTTTGAAGGTATTCGCGGGGAATCCATTTCCTACCAGATAATCACCGGCAACCCGGTTTTGGAAACTCTCACCTTCACTGGATCTTATCCCGGCCATTTATTGGTCATGGATTTCAATCCCGCGCTTCCGCCCTCGTTTCTGAAACCCAATGTGCCCTACATGATCGCCCGCCATTGCAAAATCTCCACGCTCATGATTCCGGCGGTAGAAAACAATGAATGACATAGAGGCGCTCCTCCTGTTAATGATGTCCATCGGGGCGTTCATCATGCCCTTCATCAGCCGGAAACTCTACCTTCCGTCGTCGGTGGGCGAGATTCTGTTCGGCCTCGTAATGGGAATCTTTTTCAAAGAAGCGGTATTGAAGACCCCGATCGTCAAATTCCTGGGCGAATTTGGCTTTATTCTCTTGATGTACCTGGCGGGCCTGGAGATCAATTTCGAAAAAATAAAAACCACCCCCCGCCGCGACCTGGCACTCTACTTTGGCATGTCGCTTCTAGTGGTGATCTTCTCCTTCGGCACCGCAAACTATCTTCGGCAGCCGCCCATTTACGCGTTGGTGTATCTCACCACAGCGATCGGTCTCCTATTCCCGGTTCTCAAAGAGAGCGGTCTCTCACATGGGGATACCGGCCAGTCATTGTTGATTATTGGCAGTATCGGCGAAGTCGTGAGCCTCATCTCCCTAACCCTCTTCATCCTCTATTTCAAATTCGGCTTCACCTTCGAATCATTATTCCATCTGGGCCAGATTATCGCCTTCATCGCCATAGCGGCATTTTTGAGGCGTTTATTCTATCTGGCGGCATGGTGGTTCCCCCGCCTCAGTCGGTCTTTTTTTGCCAAAGGGGATGATCCGTTCGAAGGTGGAATGCGCGGCACATTTGTCAATCTGTTTATTTTCGTGGCGCTGGCAAGCCTCATGGATCTGGAACACATTGTCGGAGCGTTTCTCGGAGGGATGCTCTTCGGTTTGATCTTCAAGCGGCGGGAATCCATCCAGCGTAAAATCGGTAGCTTCGCTTATGGTTTTTTGATTCCCATCTTCTTCATCGAAGTTGGGCTCCGCTTCGACATCAAAGATTTTATCGGAATCGAAGTACTGATTCTCGCCACTGTCATCACATTATTGGTTTTTTTGATCCGGGTATTCGCGTCCCTCACCCTTTATTTCTCCAGCCTGACCATCTTTGAAATGGCGTTGGTACCGCTCGCCACATCGTTCCCATTGACATTGTTGGTAGCCATCGCCACATTCGGTCTGGAGATGAAAATCATCGATAAATCGAGCGCTTCCGCCATCCTATTGTCAGCCATTCTTACCGCCCTTATCTATCCCGCGATGTTTAAAATCCTGGTCAAGTACCAAAAAAAAAGCCCGATTTAGAATTATTATTACTTCTTTGAAAAAAAATATTTGACTTTTCATTTTCAATTCTTTATAACTATAGAGATGGTGAAAATTTGAACGGGAAATAAAACGAGGTGAGTAAAGTGAATTTGACAATCACTCGTGGTAACAGGCGTTTCAGGCAGCATTCGCTCGACCGGCTAAATTCCACAAAAGATAAAACTTACCTCCCGGAAAAACGTATCACTCATATGAGCCCCACTAAAACATTCACCTTAAGTTGTTTAGACAGATTCATCATTACTTTG
>JAHELQ010000254.1 GCA_024644125.1 Candidatus Aminicenantota bacterium
TACGCTCCGAATCCCGCAACAATCCCGCCATAATTCCGGTTTCGCCGTCTTTGAGGCGGATTTTTGTCTTGACCGACCGGTTGCCGATGGTGGGAGGCACGGTATTGGTGCCGGGGCTGGTGATGAACGTGAGTTTGAAATCCAGTTCCATGCTGATTTCACCATTGTGGTGAACATGCGGAACGATGGCGATCTCGATACCCACATCCTGTAAATCATACGAAGTGATGGGCTGTTGGTCTGGTCCCCCCGTGTTGTAAGGTACGAACGATGTACGGGGAACCGGCACTTTGTCGCCGAGATTGACGCTGAGCTTGGCGCCATCCTCGCCGCGTACCTGGGGTCGCGCCAGTACCCGCGAATCACTATCGCTCTCGAGGAATTTGTAAATCACCGTAGGTATGGAGAATAAAAAATCGGAGGCATCCAGATAATAAAAACGGTTGCCCTTTACGCCCCCATTATCGCTTGTGCGGGTCAATGATTGCCCCAATTGATATTGGCTGAATTCAATCCCATATTCCTGGAGACGGTCTTTGTTGACCTCCATGATATCCACTTTCACCAGGACTTCGGCTTTGCGCTTATCATAAAAATCTATCATCCTCTCCACCAACGCCACTTTTTCAGGGACATCGCGAACCGTGATGGAATTGAGGTTCGGATCGGCGGTCATGGAATTAATATGAGTGATGCGACTGATTAACTTTACGCAGTCCTCCGCCGCTATATTTGACAAATAATAGTTCTTGATGATTTGATCGTCGTAGATCTTACGCTTCGCGGCGGTGTCGGGAATGATGATCAAGGTCTTCTGATCGAGCGCTTTGTAAAAAAGGTCTTTTAGCATACAAATCCGGTCCAACGCCTGAACGAAAGATATATCTTCCAGTACAATGGAGAATTTGGAATTTTTGAAGGCGGAATCGAAGATGATGTTGATGCCGGCGGATGCCGCCAGTGTTTTGAACACATGCGCCAGTTCCACTTGTTTGGTGAATTTCAGACTGATATTGTCGTTGTCTGGCGCGATGGTGAGTTGCTGCTTCAAAGCGGTTTTTTCCTTGACTTGTTGGATCCATGTCTTTTGGTCCATTTCGCCGTTTCCTTGCAGCAACTTGAGAATTTTACGTTTTTCCAATTGGGCTAGATGGTTGGAGGGATTGTATTCCAGAGCGCGGTTCAACTCCAGGAGCGCCCGCTGGTATTTTTCTTCCTCTTTGTTTTGCAGGGCTGCGCGGTAAAAGAAGTTGGATGCCTCTACCATCGCTTCCATCAATTTCAAGCGATAACGGGCCTCGTCGGGTTTTTTGCGCACAGCTTCCATGTATTCTTGTATGGCCTCGCTGTATTGTTCGTTGCCTTTGAGATCCTCAGCTTTGCGAAAACTCATTCTTCCGGTGGAGCAGCCGGTGACAAAAATGGCGAATGCAAGATAAGCGCTTGCTACTAATTTGATACTTTCTTTTCTCATCGTCCTCAAATTGTGTCTTTTTTTTACATGATTTTGCGGTAGCCAACCTTTTTGTCGGCGTCAGCTACAATCATGCACCAGATAGGATTTTATTTCAAGAGGTGCGGAAATTTTTTTTATCTTACGGCGCCTGAACCAGGAAGAGTTCTTCTTTTGAGATATTCGGAGGCAAATACCCCGTCACGACTTCGCGGTAACTGGAACACAAACCGTCGGGCACGATGCCGAGAGCCTCTAATAATGCGTAATGACGGTCGGTGGCCATAATGAATTGCCCTCCCATACCCCCAGGATCTCGTAAGATCCGTTCCACTTCGGCATGATCGCCGGGATTTCCGTACAATTGGCAGAGCAACCCAGCATCGCCTCCTTTTGGGATAAACGACAATTCTTCGAAATCCTCTCCAAACTCATCCGGATCATCAATCCCGAACAACACTTCCGGAGGTACCGAAAAATACTCGTCAATCAGCTCACCCTTACGAAATATCTGATAATGAAGCAAGTCGTCGTCATGGTTTGTGATGGCCCAGACAACGCAGCCCAGAGCGCTCGATATCATTTCGCCGAAGTTTTTGATCTCTTTCAATTCCTGGCTTTCGAAGGCGGCATCGAATAACGGGATACAGTCGCTATTCTCCGGGAACACCACGGCTTCCCTGACGTTTTCCTTCAACCACGAGATGACATTCTCCCTTTCAATCCCCTTTAATAAGATGCTTGTATAAAAAGCCCCCATTTTCCCTCCTATAAATAGCTGGAAAAGTAATTAATTAAACAATAATATAACCATACAAAAAAGTCAAACAGAATTTCAGGTTTTTTAAATTACATCAGTCAAACGACTGCTGTCAGTGTGTTTTAGGAGGGATATATTCTTCGTCCGCCTTGACAAAATAAGCGTGTTCGCTGTTCCAAAGAGATGCGAACAAGACATCGAGCTTCGACGCGATCCCGGGACAAAAGGCCACCACCTCCACATTGCGGGAGAAGAAGAAGTAGCTATGCGCCCAATTGCTGGTTCCCACCCACGAGATGCGATCGTCGATACGCATCACCTTGGAATGAATCACCCGGCTATAAGGGATGAAGCCCGAGGAGTGCTGGGGAATGGTCACGAATTTCACTTCGATTCCCGGTTGAAGGGCCAACTCTTTCACATCGTCCACTCTCGGTTTTTGCTTGTTCCAATCGGAAATCAACACCTTCACCGCCACGCCCCTGCCGGCGGCGCGGCGCAGCGCCGTGTCGATGCGATAGAACCGTTCGTCGCTTCCCCGGATATCCGTATGATAGCTGAGCAATTGAACCGTGACTCGTTCCTTCGCCCCATCGATGAGCTCCTCCAGAGTGTCGATGGCGCCGCGAATTCCCGGCGGATTCAATCCCTCAGGGCTCGATACCAGGAATATGTCTTCGCCGAACCGAAGCGGATTCTCCTGCTGCAGTTTTTGATATGCCTCCTTGTCGCCAGAATGGAAGGCCCAATCGGCCTCGAATATTTTCTGCAAGGCGAGAACCACCTGACGGCACCCGATACGAAGACCTGTCTCATGAATATGTTCAAGCGCCCGCCAATCAAAATTCTGACTGCCGACAAACGCATCCCGCTCATCCACGACAAAGAATTTCGCGTGCAAGCCTCCGTTGTTCAGCTCATTCCAATCAAAGAGCAGGATCTCGATATTGGGAGAAGCGGAGAATCTTTGAATCAATTCCTCTGAATTGGCAGCCATACTGACGGCAGTGAGGATTCGCACCTTCACCCCCCGCGCCGCGGCATTCTCTATCTCCCGCACCACAGGCTCCAGAGCGCCGCCTTCCCTACCGGTTAGATAAAACTCCTCCATACAGACACTTGATACCGCCCGCTGGATCATTTCCACCCAAACGTTTGCCGCGGACCTTGTCCCGGCGTTCTGAAGAGAGGTTTCCGAAGGAATTGTAGTCACCACCTCCACATCGACACATTCATCGTAAGGCTGCATTTTAAGAAGCAGCGGATGGACCGCCGGCCCTTTCGGGCATGGACAACACCCGCTCGCCCAAAAAATCGCCAACATCGCGGTGATTATAATGCAAACACGCATCGTATCCTCCGGTTTTACATCTCACTATATCAGAATTCAATAAAAAATCAAAGGCGAAGGGACAGATTGGAATGCCACTAACTTAAGGGAGCTGGGGAGCAGATTATCATCCAATTTGAGGCGAATTCTGCTTGCCTGTCCCCAGCTCTTTCCAGTCCACCAGTCCACCTTCTGCAACTCTACATCGAGAGGGGAATCGTTTGTTTTTTTCGATGCCCGGCTGCCAACAATTTGGCGAAACGTTGACTGGGTAAGGGTTTTATTTGCATATCTAACATATTCATCTGCTTTTGTTCCATTGTCATCTGCGTCTGCATCGTTCTCATCAGCTTCTGTTTCATACTCATCTGCTTGTGTTTCACTGTCATCCGCCTCTGTATCGTTCTCATCAGCTTCTGTTTCATACTCATCTGCTTGTGTTTCACTGTCATCCGCCTCTGTATCGTTCTCATCAGCTTCTATTTCATACTCATTTGCTTGTGTTTCACTGTCATCCGCTTCTGTTTCATACTCATCTACGCCTGTTCCAGAATCATATAACCCGGCAACAGACGCATGCGATTTTGTTTCGTTGATAGATGAGTCTATTACGGAAGCAAATTCTTCCGTTTCTCGAACCATTAGGTTTGGGGCTGGCGCATTGATTATTGTTGGTGACATAGGACAGTCCGTCCGATACGCGCATGGAGCGATGAGGGAAGTAATGGAAACAGATTGATTATATGCCGGCTTATAAATTTTTGCATATGTGTCCGCAACGGCAGCCGAACCGGGCATCGCATGCAACCATCGATGCTACCGATGTAGATCTTCCCTGCCTCCATCCTGCTCCTGTTTCGCCTGCTCCTGTTACCCTTTAATCAACCTGTCCCCAGTCATTCTCCAGTCATTCTTTTCCGAAGCCCGGTTCGGAAGTCCTGGTAGAACCAAAGATGCCGATGATGCGATGCTGCAGATAATCATCGAAGCCTTCATCGAGGGCTTCTCGACGACGAATGCTGCTTCGCCTGTCCCTGCAACGAATTATAAACCGAGAAAGATGATAGCGGCGCCTGATAGGGCGATAACCAAACCTCCGAGAGCATGGGCGAACCGCTCGAAAAAAGCGAACCGGATCTGCTTCAATCCGAAATAGGCCAATGCCACCACCACACTCATGGTGAGCACAGTCACCAAACTGAACACCGATGCCACTAAAATCACTCCGCTGGTTCCCACTTTGGCCGCCGGGTACATCAATACCGGAATCAACGGTTCGCAAGGCCCCAGGACAAAAATGATGAACAACCACCAGAAAGCCTGGCTCTTGCCCTGCCCTGGAAGGCCGTGCTCCGGCTCGCCCGCACTTTTGTGGGTATGTTCATGAGTATGCATGGCGCCATCGTCATGAATATGAGGATGACTGTGGATCGTTTTTCCCTGCAAACCCCGCTTGATACCCCATGCCATATACGCCAGTCCAAAGGCGAACAACACATACGACGCGATATCGCCCCGCATCCCTTCCAGTCCCTCGATTTTAGAGATGGCGATTCCGGCCGCGATACCGATGAGTCCGATAAAAATGGACGACAACACATGCCCTATACCGCATGCCACAGTGACAGCCATCGTACGGGCGAACGACCAATTCCTCGCCCGTGAGAGCATGATAAAAGGAAGATAATGATCCGGTCCCATCAATGTATGGATGAATCCGATCGACATTGCGGAAATCACCAACAGCCAGATGTCTGATTGCATAACATTCTCCGTTTTCTCTAGTATGTTTTCCGCAACCATATTAGCACAAATTGGGAATTCGTGCCACCCGGCGATTCATTTTCCTTTTCCTCTGTATCCCTTGTTGACGAGAATATGGAAAGAGTCAGCGGGAGAGGAAAGATGATTGGTTGCGAAAAAAAAAGATAGACATAAATTCATTGGAAAGCGGGAAATCTGATCCGGGGAACTTTACAATTATCTCTTTTTTGTATAAAATTTCCAATATATGGACAAAAAAACCGAATCCAGGCTGCACGTCATCGAATGGATCATGCTGGCGGCGATTTTTTTGACGTTCCTTTCAATCATCATCCCCACCATCCGGGAATACCGCCACAACCGCCGGATCGAAGCCGCCATCGGCGACATCATCCAAATCGAGGACGCGATTCTTTTGTACCGTCAACGATTTAACCGCTTGCCCCCCAATCTAGAGATACTTCAACTGGGAAACCTGTCGGATCCCTGGGGTAATCCATACCAATACGCGTTAACGAACCTCCAATCGGATAACCCCGTTAATCCCCCCCGGCGTACCGCCCAATACCGCCTGCCACTGAACGATGACTATGATCTCTTCAGCAAAGGTTCGGACGGTGTGACATCTTCGTCGTTGCTCGATCCTCCCGGTAGAGATGACATTGTAAGAGCCAATAACGGTACGTTTATCGGTCTGGCGGGAGAATACTGAGATGAATCAGATGCTATTCCGCAGCAAAGTGGCGCGCCGCACTTTTGGTCTATTCATTTTTTGCGCGTTGATCCCGTTTTTGACCCTGGCGGCATTTACCTATCTTTTTGTGAACCAACAATTGCAAAACCAGGCCTATAGCCAATTGAACCGCACCAGCAAAGCCAAGGGCCTCGAGATATACGACCACCTTTTGGTATTGGAATCCCGTCTGAAGGCCATTTGCCGTTCGGTGAACGACGGCTCCTACCTCCCCCCGGACGGAAAGCCCGAATACGGATTCGTCAACCGGGAAGAACATTTTCTCGGTTTGACGATGAACTCCAGGCCTTTTTCCGGCCCATGCGCCCAATGCTTGACACCGCTGGCCGGTAAGATCGGTCGCTTCCCGGATGTGACGATGCAAGAACAGTTCCTGCTGAAATCCGGACAAACCATCCTGAAGACCTTTCCCGGACAACCGTTCGCATTGGTTTATCTGTTACGCATGGTGAATTCCGCCCACAACGAAAGCCCCTTGATCGCTGCGGAGGCGGACCCGGTATTTCTCTGGGGCCTCGGCGCCCGCAATACCCTGCCGCCCGGGACGCACATGACGGTATACCAGGAAGGCGGCGACCTCCTGATCTCCTCCATCGACAATCTGTCGCCCGAATCGGTCCTCGATACAATCCGCAGGTATAGTCTCGCATCCCCCGTTTCCCGTATCTTCCCAACGACATTTCTCGACCGGGATTACATCTCCAGCTTCTGGTCGCTGGCCAACGATTCCCGCTTCCATAGCCGCGATTGGACGGTGATCACCAGCCAATCAACCGAGGCGGTAACCAAACCCATCGAGTACTTCGCCTCGTCGTTTCCCAAACTGGTGCTGTTGACTATCTGGATTGTGGCGCTCCTGAGTATTGTGTTGATCAAAAAAAGTCTCGTTCCGATTGAAATATTACGGCAAACCACCCAAAAAATAGCGCAGCGCCAATTCGATGTCCAGGTGCAGTTGGACAGCAAGGACGAGTTCCAGGAATTGGGTCAGTCGTTGAGCGACATGAGCCAGAAACTGAAAGAGGGCCAGCAACTTCTCCTGCAAGCCGCCCGCATGAGCGTGTTCGGCCAGATGGCGGCGGGTATCGTTCATGAAATTGGCCAACCATTGTCATCGATCGTAGGCTTCGTCGAGGTGCTGAAAGGAACGTCATTATCGGAGCGGCAGCAAAAATCCATCGACATCATCGACGGCGAAGTGACGCGCTTGCGTCAGATGTTGAAAAAATTCAGTTCCATGTCGCGGCCCACAGACCTGGAAATGAAGCAGGTATCGCTAAATGGAGTACTCGATCACACAGGGAAACTTCTGGAGCACCAATTTAAACGGAAG
>JAHELQ010000255.1 GCA_024644125.1 Candidatus Aminicenantota bacterium
CGAGATCGAGAAAAGATTGGCCGGCGGAGGTTATGATGGCGGCACCAGCAGTCGGGTGATCGGGACGCTCCTCTCCTGGATGCAGGAGAAATCGAAGCCAGTGTTTATCGTAGCCACAGCCAACAACATCGCGGCATTGCCACCTGAATTGTTGCGCCGCGGCCGCTTCGACGACGTGTTCTTCCTTGACCTCCCCAACCTGACGGAAAGGAAGGCGATTTTTCATGTACACATCCGCAAACGCAACCGCGATCCGAAGTTCTTCAACCTTGCCCGGTTGGCGGCCATATCGGACGGTCCCCGCTGTACTCCTATCACCCTCGACACTCCCTGCATCCCGGCAAGGTAGGTAATTATTGAAAAAAAAAACAAAACATATTAAAATTATTATATGCTAGAAAATACCTCAGACAGTCTGGAGAAAGAAAAAAAATAACATGGAAAACAAGCTAAAACCTGTACACGCGATACATTTGCTGGTCTACGCTCCAGCCGCGCATAACGACGCTCCTGAACCGATAATTGGTAGAACGCGCCTTATGAAAATGGTTTTTTTGTTTGAAAAAGAACTGGCCAAATATTTTGAAGATAAGGCTCATGCCATCAATTTTAACTTTGAAGCCTACAACTACGGTCCCTTCAGTAAAAAAGTCTACCAGGCGCTGAATTTCCTGGAATCGCGTGAAATAATTGAAATCTATCCAGTTCCTCTGTATAAAACCAATCGCTATGAAATGGGAATCGATCGAATCCTCATGTCGGAAGAGGAAAACCTTCTTAATTTTCAAGATAACGAAACATACGAGAGCGAGGGGTATAAAATAACAGAAAAAGGGGAGAAAATAATTACCTCTCCCGAGAAATGGTTCTCATGGAAAAATCTGACAGAAGAAAAGAAGAAAGCGTTGATCAATTTTAAAACAACACTTATCAACACCCCACTCACAGATATATTGAGATATGTATACGCCAAATACCCAAACTACGCCGGAAACTCAGTGTTCTACGAAAAATTGTTCAGCGCAAGTGTGTAATATGACTGAAGCATTTTTGCAGAAATGTCGATTATGGAGCGCCGTTGGAATTTTCAGATAAAATCTCATCCAGAGAAACAAATGGAGAGAACATACTAGTATTAAAACCTCACGGTTCATTAAATTGGCGCCTATGCCCAATTTGTGAAAAAATATTCTACTTTTTAAAAAGCGAAAATATCTTGATGAATTGGTATTCATCGGTTACTCGTTGCCGATTTCGGATCACGATATTCGCGATTATTTGCTCAAGGCCTTTTCACTCAAGCCAAAGATGTCGGTAGAGGTGATACTCAAATCCGACGACAAAGGGGAAAAGAGCTCGCTGCAATCGAATTACAATAGTATATTCGTGAAAGCCGAACCAAGATACCGTTGGGATGGCTTTTGATCCAGGAGTTTTTTATGCCGTATACGATGAATGGGATAGGCACCAGGTATGTTGGGAAAAAGGACCAGTATGACCATGTGAATGTTTGTGATCGATGCGGATATGAAGGGAAGATGTCGTCGTATGAGACGCGATTGTGGTTTGTGCTGTTTTTTATCCCGGTCATCCCGCTACAGACGAAGATGGTGCTCAACCATTGCCCGTCCTGTACAAGTCATCAGGCGATGCCGTTGGAAAAATGGCGACGGTTGAAAGAGGAGACAACCCTCGAGGATAAACAACATATGCGGGCGAATCCCGAAGATCCGGATGTGGCGATCGAGGCTCACAGAAACCTCTTTTTCTCGAATCAAATGGAGGAAGCTCTTCGATTGGCCCGGGACATGGAGAAACGGTTCGCCGGGGATGTGGATGTGCTAATGCACCTTGGGAGTTTTTACGAAAGCAAAGGAATGACCGCCGAGTCTGATTCGTGTTTCCGTCGGGCGTTGAACGAAGCCCCGGATGATAAAATATGCCGCCGGGCTGTGGGGATGATCAGTATCCGCATCGGAGATTTGACAAAAGCCGCCGGTTTGTTGTCATTTATGATGCATCCGGGTCCTAACCAGGATGTAAAAGTACTGTATTATCTAGCCGGCGCATTCCAGCAGCGGGGTGACCACGGGCAGGCGTTGCAATATTTCCGGGTCGTTTGCCGGGATTTCCCGCGATTGGCACGCAAAGACAAAAAGCTCAGGGAAGCTATCAGGCGCTCCGAGGCAGCGGTAGGCGGGGGCGAGACGATGCTTCCTCGCCGGAGAGTATTGTTTAACTAGTTTATAGGACCATCAATTCTGTTTGCCACGCCCTAAAAGCCGGGATAGTATCCGGCCGGGGCCACGCAGGAAGTGAAAGAGGCCACGCTCGTTTTTTTTGACCGGTCTCGCAGTGGAGATAGGATTCAGAATTTCCAAAATTCTGTCGGTATCGACATACCGCTCCACCAACGACACGATCTCGTCGATCTTTACCGATTCCTCGGGCTCCACTTTGAAAATTTTGCTCTGCAAGCGGGATGACGTTTTGCAGGCAGGCTTCTCGGTCCAGAAAAGCGGGAGTTCCATTTTTCTGCATGCGTCCGCCACATATCGGATTCCGCCCCCATTACCGGCAGGTTTCCCGCAAAGAATCACGGCTTTTGGCGCACTGGTGAATTCCCCGGAGAATTGACGGGCGATGATGGCGTCGATGACATCGCTCCGGGTGGCGCTTACCACCAACGCGCTGCCAGGATTGTCGGACAATTGTTGCAATACCTCATCGGTACTGCCAAAAGCGGATACATAACCGCTCACCAGGGAATTGAGCCCGCCGTCGCCGACGAACACCGCTTCGGCGTTCAAGTCCCGTTGTAACACTCCCAGGGATGGGTTCATCAATGGACGGTGATAGGGAATACTCCCCAGAATCGGAATTCCCTGTTTGTCGAACCAGGGAGTGAGAATCTTATTGACGTTATCCATTTTTTCCGGCAGCAAGCGGTTCAAGACCACTCCGGCGATTTTCACCCTCTCTTGCCTGAACAATGACGCGCACAGGGAGAAGCGATCGATGGTACTGCCGATCCCCCCATCCAGAATCAGGATGACAGGGATTCCCAGTTGATTTGCGACACGGCCGTTGGATAGATTGAACACTGAACCCACACCCGGGTGGCCTGTCCCCTCCACCACCACCACATCATAATCCGAAGCCAGCTTCCGGTATGCTTTTTTGACTCTTTTTAATATATCCTCCGGCTCGCCAGACGTGATAAAGTTTTTAGCCGCGCCGCTGGAGGCCGCGAACGGCGCCGAGTGATCCAATGAAAGTCCAAGATCGAGCGCCCTATTTAGAAGATAGGAATCCTGGCCAACAAACGTTCCATCCAGAAGCGTCGTTTTTTGACCCAACGGTTTGATAAACGCGGCGCCGCCGGGCAAACGCCTCTTCAAATGAGCCACCAATCCCAAACTCAATGTCGTTTTCCCTGCGTCTTTTTCGCCTCCGGCCAGGTATATCCCGTTATATTTCATCATATTCCTCCACATTTCCCGGATAATTGCCAATGGCAATAGAGCACTATTTTATAGAAAATGATTTTACTTTGCAATAACGTTAAGTGATAGACAATTTAATTAAAATTAAATTTAATTTTTCACAGATGCACATATATCCAATAAATATAATTATCGACGCTTTTTATAATATGCCGGACAGGCGAGTGGTTGACAAATGTTCATAATTATAACAATATATTATTTGCAGTAATTAATGAAATTCGTTTCCATTTTCATTAATTTGCGGGTGGAGGCCCTGCTTATATTTAAGGAGGTTTTATGGGAGAAGGAAAAATAAAGGTCGATTGTGAGGAGATCTTCAAAAAAAACGGTTACCGGGTGACATTGCCGCGCCGGTTGATCGTTCAGTTGCTCACAAATGTGACGGGCCATCCAAATGCCAAAGAAATTTATTTGCGCATCAACAAAAAACATCCGGAAATCGGATTGACTACAATATACCGCACCCTTGACTTACTGGTCAAACTTCATATCATCAACAAGTTCGATTTTGGCGACGGATTGGCGCGCTACGAATTGAGCTCCATCTGCACCGGGCACCATCACCACATCATTTGCTCCAGATGTTGCCAGATCATCGACTACAATGATTCTTTCGGCGAGAAGGAAGACTACATTCAACGACTGCAGGAAGAGATTTCGAAGAAGTATAATTTCGCCATTTCAGACCACGAGATCCAATTCTACGGAACCTGCGAAAAATGCTATCATTCGACTGTCGAAGTAGGCGTCGAGGAAGCATCGCCCTTTTCAACCCTTTAGTTTGCCGCAATGACCTGAAACTATTTTAGAATCACCCCGGACGATGTCCTCCCGTTTAACTTCACCTTGAGCGGCTGTGGGAAGCGCAGGTGCTTGATGAAATGCCCCTGCCGCAGCACCGGTTGTTTTTGTAGCCAATCCCACAATATATACTCATCACGCGATTTGCTTTTGATATGGAAATATCCCATTCTCAGAGAGATCAGGTTGTGGAAGAAGTGGCTTCCCTGGCTGGGATCCACGATGAAATTCCCCAGATTCGCTTCGACGATCACCCGTGCTTGCGATATTTGATACCATTCCACTGGAATTCCCAACCAGCGGTCATTGGTCCCCCAGCGGCCAAATCCCATTAGAATGTAATTCTTTTTTTCTTCGATAAACCGTTGGTTTAACGCACCTACCTCAGCGGCAATCTGCAAACTCTTCGAAATATCGAAAAGGTCGGGATCCACAAAAACGATATCCTGGATATCATCGATAACGCCGTTGCCCATGGCGTGCTGGGATACGCAAATCCAGTCTTCCTGAGACGTTTCGTCGAGGGATACCTCGATGGTTTCCTGCCCCGCCACCATAGGTCTGATTTGCAGAAGATAAAATTCCGGTTTTTTTGTCCTGTCTTTATAAAGATTGACGGCGAATTCCAGTTCCACATGCGAGCCAAACGCGTTGCAGCCGATTTCGAAAATCTCCTTCAATATATCCGACAACGGAAACGACTGATGCTTCAAAATATTGGCGAAAGTCAACAACCTGGGGCCGGGGATCGAGAGAGTGTCACGAATCACATTGTCCTGCACAGAGTATGTGCTGGCCACAAATTGCATTATCCCATCCTCTTCGGCCCTGGATAATTCAAGATGGCACAAGGTGTGCTTTTCATCACGGATGATGTCGATATCCGGCTGATTCATTGACAGGGCATAAAAACTATTTTGGGATTTTTCCATGAATTCGTCGATAGACGAATAGGGCGGATTCATCTCCGGGAATTGAGGCGAAAACCGATACGAACGGCCGCCGTCGGAAATTGTCGCTCCTAGTCCCAGCGCCAGTTCCACAGCACCGTCAGAAGGCTCCAGATAGGAGATGGGGTAAAAATTGTAAGATTGCGCCACTCCCGATACCACCGGATAGAAGCATTGATCGAAGTTTTGACCCACTACTTGCTGGATAATCACCGCCATCTTCTCCTCTTCGATACGGAAACTTGTATTGCGGACATATTCTTTTGGAGATTTATAAAACACCGAGGAGAACACCAGCTTGACCGCGTCGCACAATTGCTGGAAACGCTTATCGAAATCAGCGTGATTGTTGGGTAGCATATAGGTACTATAGAGGCCTGCGAAAGGTAAGGACTGCGAATCCTCCAGCAAGCTCGACGATCGCACCGCCAGAGGATAGTGGATTTCCTTGAGCAGGGTTTTTAGATCTTTATTGATCTCCGCTGGCAGCGCCCCTTGCAAAAAACGGGCGGCGATCCTGTCGTTACTATCTTCGTTGATGGCGAATTGTTGCAGTTTATTAATCTCCATGAATCTCTCGAACACTTCGCTGCAAATCACAAAAGTATTGGGAGTTTGAATTTCCACATCTTCAAACTGGTCGTTGAGCCCCGTCTTCATGAGCAATGTGTTGAGAAAAGCGATTCCTCTGGCTTTCCCTCCCAGAGATCCATTCCCCAGCCGTACGAAAGAATTCATGGAATCGAATCGGGCCGAGGGAAAATCGGTTATCACACCATATTGGCGCTGATTGATCAATTTTCGGATGGAGTCGAGGATGAATTGCCGCAACTCAGCGCTATCTATAAAATCGGAGGTTTTTTTGGGGCGTAATTGCTCCGCCATCTCGAATTCCGTCCTGGCCCTCAGCCAGATGGATATATGATTGCGCTGGGCATGATAGTACAGACTATCTTCGGGGATGATCTGGATTTTTTTCTCAAATTCCACTAAATTGTTGGCCCGGCAGATCTCCGCTCCGTCTGGCGTGCGGAACACAAAATCGCCGAATCCAAAATTGTTCAGGATAAATTGGCGTAATTCCAGAAGCAGGTTGTCCAGATTTTTGTTCAGGAAATTGAGTTTTTTGCCCACGGCCACGATCCGGTTCTCCTGGTTGGAGGATTGAATCAAGAAGGGTAGGTCGGGAATCTCCCTTTTCACCATATCCGCGAATTTGAATCCGCATTCGGAGTCTATCTTCCCCTCCCTTGGGAAAGAGACATCGGAAATGACTCCCAGGAGGCTGTTCTTGTAGGTATTGTACAACCGCACTCCCTCTTCGAAATTCTCTGCCATCACGATTTTGGGGCGCGCCCGCATGCGCAGCAGTCTATGAAGATCGTTCACTCCTTCGGTGATGAGCATGCGGGTTTGCCGCATGATTTCGGTATAGATAATCGGTAAAAATAGGGAATAAAATTTCGGAGAATCCTCGATCACGAGAATAACCCTGACGCCGAGCCCCGTATCCTTATCGACATTTTTCATGTCTTCCACATACTTGATTATAGCCAGAAGAATTCTGGTATCGCCGGACCAATAGAAGACCTTGTCGATGGAGCCGGTTTTTTTCAATTTCGCCAACAAACTTTTTTCCACCCATTCGTATGTCAACAATACAACCGGCATCCCGGAATCCAGCTCTTTCACTTTCGCTCCAAAATCCAGCGGATTCATGTCGGCGATACGGGTCATTGTGACCACAAGATCAAACGACCGGGACTGCAAGGCCTTGAACGCCTCCTCCGCGGTGGAAACTCGATGAATTCTGGGAATGTTGCTGAGATTCAAATCGATGTATTCGCTGAAGATCTTTTCCGATAAACGTCCGTCTTCCTCAAGAACAAATGCGTCATAAAAACTCGAAACCAGAAGAATTTCCCGGACGCGAAACTCCATCAGGTCGTGAAACAACCCGAATCGCGGCTCATAATCCTGAGTCAATTTTACATTATGTTGAATGTGATTTCCCATGATTTCCAAATGATAAATTAATTTTTCAGATAATTCAAGTGGGTTTTTCAGGATGGAGAATCCCGGCGATAACTCGCAGCAACTCTCTTTTTTCATAGGGTTT
>JAHELQ010000784.1:0-898 GCA_024644125.1 Candidatus Aminicenantota bacterium
TACGGTCCCACGGAGACAACTGTCTGGTCCACCTGGATGGAAGTGGAGAATGTGGGCGGCGACGAGGTTCCCGCCATCGGACGGCCGGTGGATAACCACAGGATCTATATTCTCGACCGGTATATGAACTTGCAACCGCCGGGAGTGCCGGGGGAGTTGTGTGTCGGCGGAGTGGGAGTGGGGCGCGGGTATTTGAACCGGCCGGAATTGACGGATGCCGCGTTCGGCGCCTGTCCCCATGACGACCGGGTGTACCACAGCGGTGATCTGGCCCGTTGGCGGCCGGATGGTGTGATCGATTTTTTGGGGCGCATGGACAACCAGGTGAAGATTCGCGGCTTCCGCATCGAGTTGGGGGAGATCGAGCGCCAATTGGAGCTTTTTCCGGCTATTCGTAACGCCGCTGTCGTGGCGCGCCGCGATCGGCAGGGGAACCAGAGCCTGTGCGCCTGTGTCGAGGCAGCGGAAGATTTGGCGGCGGCGGAGGTGCGGGAATTTTTGTCGCTGCGGTTGCCGGATTATATGGTGCCGCCGTTAGTGGCGCGCATGGAAGCGTTGCCCCTCCTGTCCAGCGGCAAGATCGATCGCCGGCGATTGGAGGCGATGAGCCGTTCGCTGAAAATGGAGGCGGAATACGCGGCGCCGCGAAACGATATCGAGCGGCGGATGGCAGACCTCTGGCGCCAATTGCTGGATCTCGAACGGGTGGGGATCGACGACAACTTCTTCACCATCGGCGGCGATTCCATCAAGACGGTACGGTTGCTGCACCTGATGGGCGAGGAGTTTTCGGTGCGGTTGAAGACTGTGGATTTGTACCGGCAAGAGACCATCCGCAAATTGGCGCCGTTGGTGGAGGTTGCGCTCCGCGACGCTGGCGGCGATGGGGACATGCGTT
>JAHELQ010000784.1:908-2044 GCA_024644125.1 Candidatus Aminicenantota bacterium
GCGCGCGCTGGAGAGGTTGGATGCGGCGAAAGACGAATTTTTCAGTGATTTTTAGATAAGGGCCACGATGAACACACGACCTTTAGACCGTCGGGATTTTGAAGAGGCTTTTCCTCTGAGCGCCGTCCAGCAGGGAATGGTGTATCTCAGCGCGCAACGCCCGGAAAAGAGGCTCTACCACAACCAATTGATTATCCGGTTGTTCGACCGGGCGTTCGACGCTGCTGCGTTCGAGCAAACCCTTCTGGTTCTCTGCCGCCGGCACGGGATGCTGCGAACCGGGTTTTTGAAAAACCGCCGGGGTGATTATTTGCAGGTTGTACGGCGGGAGGCCCGGCCTGAGTATAGCCACCGCGATCTGTCGGATTTTGAAGAGAGGGAGCAGGAGGACGAGATTCGCCTCTTTCTGGAACAAGATCTGTCGCGACCGTTCGATCTCGCCGGAGGCGGGCTGTTGTGGCGCGCCCGAACGTTCGATCTCGGGGACGGGGATGTGTGTTTGCTCTGGTTGTGCCACCACGCCATGATCGACGGTTGGAGCGGCGCGGCGTTGGTGGCGGAATTGACCAATGTCTATTCGCGGGTGAAGGAGGATCCTCTGTTCGAACTACCGCCGCTGCGGTCTTCCTATAAACTGTATGTGGCGGAGCAAACGGCTCTGCGCGGAGACCCTGAGGCGTTAGCGTTCTGGCGCCGGGAGCTGGATTCGTACCGGCGGTTCTCGTTTCCTGAACCGGCGCGTTCGAGCGACGGCGGGGCGCGGCGCAAAAAATTCACCCTGGAGTTGGGGGGGGAATTGCGCCGGCGGTTGGCGGAGGGGGCCGGGACCTCCGGCCTGAGTCCGAAGAGCGCGTGCTTCGCCTCCTATATGACGGCTTTGGCGATGTTTTCCTATCATAACGATATCACCGCCGGATTGGTGACCCACAACCGGCCGGTGTGCGCAGACGGCGAACGTATCATCGGGTGTTTTCTCAATACAACGCCGGTACGGTTCCTGGCGCCGTGGGGGATCTCCTGGTTGGAGTCGGCCCGGGCGGCGGATGAGACGCTGCTGCGAATCAAGGCCTTCGATATGATTCCTCTCGCCGATATCGCGCTGGCCTTGGGGGAGACCGGCAGGGAGCGTAATCCCA
>JAHELQ010000256.1 GCA_024644125.1 Candidatus Aminicenantota bacterium
ATCGACAGCTTCGTTTTTCCAGAGGGTTTCGCCGGTGCATTGGGCGGCGGATAGAATTGCGGCCGCGGTACCCAGGTTGCCGTGGCACCAACCGACTGTATTGGAGGTGATGGGGTTGTGGTCGATGGGAGTGAGGTAGTGGGGGAAGGTTTTGTGCATGCCGGGTTGCGAGCGGCGGCTGGGGAGCAATAGGTCGATTGCCTGGGGCAAATAGTAGCCGATGGTGCTTTCGCTGATTCCAAGACGGTAGGCGGAGGCGAAAAACGATACCACTCCGGCCATACCATGGGCCACGCCGAGGTCGTAGTAACCGTCGGGGAAGGCGATTCGGGTGTGGAAGCGCATGATTTCCGGCGGCGTGAACCAACCGATGCCGTTCTCCACAGCGCCGCCCAGGAGCGAGAGAAATTCGATCAAAAATTCCAGCAGCCCTTTGGCTGAAGGGCGGGGATACCGCTCGAGAGCATACACTCCCAAACCGGCGCAACCGGACCAGAGATCGTATTTTTCCGGCTCTTTGTAAAATTCCTTTAACATGTGATCGATCTCTTCATTGGGATCACAGGTGGGATCGATGTCTTCGGCATTGTAGATCATGCGCTGCAGATGTTCCACAGTCCAGGCGATTCCGGTGAATCCCTGGAACAACCCTTCGGGAAGGTCTACCGATTCCAACGCGTCGCAGGCCTTGTTCAAGAAGCGGTCGGCTTCTTGTTTGTATAGGGTTTCCGTTTTATGGAGTTGCGACAGATAGGCGTAAAATAGTGCGATTCCGGAGGAGCCGAAAGCGAGAGATGCTCCTTTCGCCACCCTGAAAGGCTCGGCGTTGTCCTGCTTTTGAGGAATCCATGCGGGCGGAGGATTTTTCAGTACCTCCGCGATATCCTCTAAAATGGCCATTGTCTCCTCTGCTTCGGAGCCGGTTAAAATTGGTATCCATTGCTGTTCGTTTTTTTTCATTTTTATTCAAATCACCTATGGTGAGTAAAACCTCTAGCATACAAACATGATCATAGACAGGTCTTGGGGCATGTCACATCTTCGGTGTATGGGATGGTGTTATTGGGGCATTCCGGGGTGCAGCACAGGGTGGCGCCGCCGCGAATCATTTTTTGATCGAGGCTCGAAATTGTCGATTTGTTCAGTATAAGTTTCCGGGAGATTGTTTTATCTTTCATGATTTATCCTCCTCTTATTGTTCTTTCATTAACCATTTGGTAATTATATATATTTTAGTCAAAACCGAAACCAATTGCAACTGTTTTGATTTGTAAAAATGAAAATGGCCTCCAGCGCGGAATAGTGTGCGCTGGAGGCCTGTTCGTCGATTTGATTCATGCCTTTCTGATTTGGTTTTTGTCGCTTGACCGTCTAGCAGGTTTTGACACAGGTTTCCCATTCAGTGAAATCACTGGTGTTGCATGGGCACGGATCGCTGCAATAAATGGTCGCTCCTCCAAGGATTACCGTCTGATCGAGTTTCGAAATTGTTTCTTTGCTAAGTTTGAGCTTACGGGAAAATGTTTTGTCTTTCATGGTGTTTTCTCCTTTTTTTTTATCTCTTACATTTATGGATACATTGTACCCGATGAGAGCCCCGTCTGTTCAGCAAGTTCTTTCGCAGGACGGCAACATCGTGATATCAGTCGTATCGGGGCACGGATAAGTGCAATTGGCGGTAGCGCCGCCGCGAATCTCTTTTTGATCCAGTTTAGCGATTGTTTCCTTATTGAGTAAGAGCTTACGGGAAAATGTTTTGTTTTTCATGGTGTATCCTCCTTTTTTAAACTTTCATATCTCTCTGAACGAAATTATTTTAGGTAATTTGGAATTTAATTGCAATAGATTTTCACAACACATTTTCAACCTTAAGAGATTTACAAAAAAAATCGCAAGTGGTATAACTGGTTTTAAAAATATATGAATTCGAGGAGCGATAATTCATGAATAGTTGCGGAATCAATGGAACGATGAAGAAATTGATAGTTTTATCCTGTTTGTTGGTGATGGTGGCGATGTGGGGGATGTCGTTGCATGCGGCGGACAATGCCAAACGTCCGGATATTTACGATCCGGGTCTGGATGTGAAGGCGGCGATAAAAACCGCGATGGCGGATGCGATGAAGCAGAACAAGCACATCCTGTTGATGTTCGGCGGCAATTGGTGTCCCTGGTGCCACAAATTGCACAATCTATTCGAAACCGACAAGGCCATCAACACATATCTGGCCGAACATTACATCGTGATTTTGGTGGATGTGGGGGAAAAGGCGGCTGAACCCTTGAATCGTGACCTGGTGGATTATTACCGCGTCAAGGGATTCGGGTATCCGTGTCTCGCCGTTGTTTCACCGGATGGAACACTGCTTGCCGCCCAATCCACCGGTGTGTTGGAGAAAGGCAAAGGCCATGATCCGGAGCGGGTACTTGGGTTTTTAAGAGCCGAAGCTCCCGCTCCCAAACAATGAGCGTTACGGGCGCCAATTTAATTGGATTTTGAACACGCCCCGGTCGTATAACGGCATGAACCGCGCCTGGGGATCCCAGACCTTTTCCCACCCCCGGTTGTACACCAGGTAGATGGTGTTGCCGGGGGAAATCCTCCATTTCAAGCGAATGTTGGCTCCCAGATTCCGGCTGACATCATCATATTGAATATAGCTCATGAGCCCGAGATCACTGTTCAGGAAAAAATCGCTCTTGAGACGGTACAGATTGTTGTTGAACTCTCCCTGGGGAAAATCGCCACGGACAAAGATGGCTTCCGCGCTCAAATTGATGTGCCCTTTGAATTTAAAATCGAGGCCAGCTTCCAATTCGCTGAGTTTCCCGCCGTAATAATGGCCGAAGGTGTATTCGAGATCCACTGAGAGTTTGCGATGGGAGGCGGTGTGGAATTGGAGTGTATAGCGGGTGTGAGCGTACCGGTCAACCGGGATGAACAGGTCGTCGCTCAATTCGAAAGGCTCCGTCAACATATCTTTTTCAAATCTCAAATTGATTTCGATTTGTTCTCCACTTTCCAGCATAATATTGAGCGGGGAGAAGAAGATACGGCTCGATTCCAGATTCCCCGCCAGGTCCCAATAAAAGAAGGTGAACAATTCATAGTTGAATTGACGGATGAGTTTACCAAACAATCCGTTTTGAGGGCGCGGTTTGAAGAGGAAAATTGTCTCCAACGTACGCACGCCGTTTCGCGGCAAAAATCCCAGTCCCGGTTCCAGCGCGTCGCCATAATAGCGGTATGAGACCGATGTGTCAACCAGATCATTGGGATATTCGGCCCTGAATCCGTAGCCATGGTGGCTGCCTATGTCTGTCTGGTTCCAGTTGTAAACCCACCAGGCGGAGCCCACGAAGTTTTTACCCCCCAGGAATTTTGAAGTGATGTAGGTGAAATCGGCGCCTACCAATTGATTGGAACCTTCCCCGGACGGGTCGCCGCTGGTGAAGATGAGGCCCAGTTTGCTCTCTTCGAGGATATTCTGGTACAATCTTCCGGCGAAGAAGTTCTGCCCCCCCAATTCTTCGAACGGCCGGGTCCGCACGTCAAGTAACGCGATATTGGTGTTGCCGATTTTTCCGAAGATTTTCCCGCCGTAATGGATGGGCACCTGCTCTTCGTCATACAGGCCGATGCGCCGGCTGTAAAATGGGATGAACGAGCTTTGCAGGTCGCTGGAGAAATCGAATAATTCAGATCCTTCTAGAAAAAAGGAACGCTTCTCGGGGAAATAGAGGGGGAAGCGGGTGAGGTTGATTTGCCGCTCGTCCACTTCGGTTTCGGCGAAATCTGTATTGTAGGTCAACATCCCCACCAGATTGGGCGTGAAGTTTTTATAGATGTCCACTCCAAACTCGACGCCGTTTTCACGGTCTTCGCCAGCTTCGTAATCCCGCGTTGTATAAGCGTTCATAAAGGGCTTTACTGTAAGGCCCTTGCCTTGCCGGATACCGTTGATACCGGTCAGCAAACCGGCTTCGGCGGCATTGTAGAAGAAACTGTCGCGGGTGAGGCCGGACATGCGGCTGGTTTCCATTTTGTAGGGGATGTAGCGTTCCACATTGAACCCCCACTGCGAGAGTAGGGGATTGAAGTTGATGGTTTTGAATGGAATCATGATCTCGGCTGTCCAGCCGGAATCGGTTATACTGGTTTTGGCGTTCCAGATGCCGTCCCAATTGGTGCTCATGTGTTCGCCGGTGGCCAGGCCGTCTGTACGTGCGCCGCCGGCGGTGACAAAAAAGACGTACGCGTTGCGCAGGTCCTGGAAGGGATCGATGAGGATGCGCACCAAATCGTTGCCGGTATCCCACTCATCCAGATCGTGGGAAAGGTCGTTGACGGCGATGCGGGAGGGATCCTTTGCGAAGCAAGTGATGCCGATGTAGAGATTGTGGTCGTCATACATGATTCGCATTTCGGTCCGTTCCGATGAGGGGATGCCGGCTTCAGGCTCCACCATCATAAAGTTGTCGAAAAGCGGCGCGTTCTGCCAGTCCGTTTCGTTCAGTTTGCCGTCCAGACGGATCGGTTCGACTGTCTTGCGAGCCTGCAATTGAATCCCGGCCGGTAGTAAAAGCGAGAATGACCATAAAATTATCCATATTAATAGTTTTATATTATTCATTATTTTTTCCAAAGTTTTTGTAATATAAGGTATACGAAATTTTCAACGATAGTTTTCAAAAAAAATCACTACTCGTGTTTTCCTCTCAAATCCAAATTCATTGTGGGCGGAGCCATCGCTCGTAGCGACGCGACGCGCAATACATCCCGCGCTTCTTTGGCGAAGCGGCCCTTCAGCCGGATTTTAATGACGGCGTCCGGCGGAAGTGACTTGAAAACATATTTCAAATAGGCTTTCAGTTTTGCGGCTCCCACTCCATTGCCGTCGATTTTAATCTCATGCATCGGCCGGGCGGGTAACGGACAAAACTGCCAATGACTGATGGAACCGCGAGAGCCGCCTTCCAGAGCGATCTCCAATACCAGGAATCCCTTGGTTTCGTCTTTCTCCGCAAACGACGTTCGCTCGATGGATCCCGGGTAGAAAACGGGAGTCGCCGTCGGCCGCCCCGAAAGATCGGAGGTCAACACCTGGAAGCGGTGGATATGTCCAGAAAGCGCGGCGTTAAACGCGGAGGGGATGTCGTTGATACGGATCACATCGTCGTTGTATGTGAAGACATGTTCGCGGTTGCCGGATATGACGGCGCTCCCTTCGACGCAATGGTGCATACACAGAAGGCGGGAATCCGCCGGTTTACCGGCGATGCCTGTTTGCTTTAAAAGCTCGGGAAAGTGTTCGCGTACATTGTCCCGGTGATAGGGGAAGCCCGCAAGCGCGAGAGTGAAACCGTCTTTATTAAGAAGGAACGTTCGGGGTTTGTCGAAGATATGGATGCCCGGTTGCGTCGCCAGTAAGCGAAAGGGAATGCGGGAACGCTCGTGATTGCCCGGCACCACAAACACCGGGATCCCCTCCTCGGCAATCTCAGCCAGCGGCTCGAACGCCATCTGAACCAGTTTTGCCGGAACCTGGCTGCGATATAGAATGTCGCCGCCATGAATCAGGCAATCGACGTTCGCTTCCCTGGCGGCTGTCAACACCCTCCGGTAATTGTCGAAAAAATCATCCCCCCGCCGCCGCCGTTCCACCCGCGGCTTGAACGGATAATCGAATCCCAGATGCGTATCTGCCACAAAAAGAATTTTTAGCGCGCGATCCATTGTTCTGCTATCCTTTACACCCAGGGGAGCATTTTGGCCAACTGCGACGGCCGAAGGGGGGGATTGGCGGAGAGGCGGAGGAGGACGGTGCGGTTGGCGGCCAGAATCCGGCGGATTTCGGTGGCCAGGATGCGGAGGCGGTCGTAGGTGGCGCGGTCGAAACATTGTCGTTTGATTTCGGCGGATTTTTTATGGCCGGCGGGGATGTGCGGTTCTTGCAGTTGCGCTAACGAATCGCGGGCGACGATGCGGCCTTCGCTGATGTGAATACAAACTGCGGCGATGGATCTATCGCTTCCATCTCCAACTTCCCAACACAGCGTGGATTCGCTCAACGCACATAGCCATCGTGCCCGGCGTAAAAGAAACGTTCCATGCCGGATTGTATACTCCAGACCGCGGAGTACCATCTCCGGCTCCCAAACCCGGGGCTGCGCGATCTCTACTGGAGCTTCCTCTTCCAGATCTACCGGTTCTTCGGTTTTTTTGCCTTTTTTTTCCGCTTCGAGCGCCAGTCGCTCCAGATGTTCCGCCCATAGTCTCGTTCCCAGCGATTGGATCTTCGCCATCTGATTGCGCCTGTCCCCCAAATCGGGATATTTTTCCGTAAATAATTGCAAGCCGGCGAGGAAGCATTCTTGCGGCGGCGCGTATTCTTCGGGGATGCCTAAAATCGCTGCCGCAGTACAATCGATCGCGGCTGAAGATGAAGAAGATCTCGATAAACTCGACCAACTTAATAAACGTCCCAGCGGATCGAGGAAACCCGGGGTCGGGATGGGGCCGATCGGATGATCTTGATCCGGCGATGGACCGATGCTTGCGAGGTCCGGTGAGAAGAAGACCGGATCGATGTCCCGTTGCCGCAGCGCGACATTGTAAGGTGGATCCAGCCGCTTGATTTCGTCGTTTTCCAGGAGCGCCGCCTCCAGCGCCGTTTCCGTGATTCTCACCCTCAGATCCTGCGCCTGGGTCAGCATCTCCTTGATATGCTCGCCGTGTTGGCCGCTGCTGCGAAAATAGCTATTGACCCTGCGCTTGAGGGATTTGGCCTTGCCTACGTACAATACATCGCCGTTACTGCGCAGCATCTGGTAGACTCCCGGCTTGTCGGGAAGGTTGAGCCGAAGCTCCCGCTTCATGGGAAATTCTTTGACGGAAGATCGCTTCGGCGTCTCCGCATGGAGCCATAACTCCAATTGCCGGAAGCTTTCGATGCCGTCTTCGGACAAATGCTGCGACAGAGCCTTCCATATAAAGACCGTCGCCGCCACATGATGGGCGCTTCGCTTCAGTTCCGGTACGGAATACCCCAAATACCCCGCTACAGCGCGAATACCCTTGCGGGGCAAATGAGGCAGCAAGCGCTGGCTCATTGTATGAGTGCAGATGATCTGGAACGGGAAGCTGGAGCTCCCGCCGAATTGTGCAAACATATCCCGCAGGAAGGGCTCTTCGAATTTCGAAAAATGAATCACCAACGGGCATAGCTCCATCTGGTTCTGTTTGGCGATCCGGCGTGCTTCTTTGAGCAATGCCTTCCATACGTTTTTGGGTGGAGTAGCTGCTTCCAGTTCCACTTGCGAGATCTCTGTCATCCGTTGAATCCGCCGCGGAACTGTGTGGCCTTCCG
>JAHELQ010000257.1 GCA_024644125.1 Candidatus Aminicenantota bacterium
GTACTGTTTTCGCCTGACCGGCAAACGGTTCAGGAATCGCAGCAACTGCGGGAGAGGAGCGGACACGGCGATGTGTAACTTGCCCGAAACGGATGAAAACGGGAACATCCACTGGGTATCGGTTGATTCACCTGAAGGATTTGCCTTCACATCCCCGAAGATTTCCGGCAAATCAGCGGAACCGTCTGCCAGGACCAAGGCGCTGTCAGCCATCTGCAATTCGGCGGCCAACCTCCGGATCGTCTCCATCGCCTCTTCTAACATCACTTCGATCTCGGAGGGGGACGATGCAACCGGGAGCCTGTCCATCAATAGCGTTGACTCCCGTTTTATGAGATTCGCTTCCTTCTGGTCGATAACAAAAAAGCGATGAGCTTGATTTTTGAAGTCTTCGATTCGAAGTACAAGATCTTTTTTATCCCGGCGTAATTGACTGATATCTTCCACAATTGGAAACAACACCATGGCCACATACAAGGCCGCGCAGGCGATAATCCCCAATACCAGAAAAAAACCTCTTAAAAATCCAGGCTCCGCTTTCATTGTAGCTCCAACTCCCCTTCGATGACGAATTCTCCGTCGCCGGCTTTTGCACCGGATAAAGTGGGGTTAAGATCAAGCACAGGAAGTTCCTCCTCCAGACGCTGCAAAAACTTACGCCATTCAGGAGCGAAGAGTTCCGGCTCGACACTGAGGCGAGAACCTCGCAGGGAAAACCACAGGGTATGCAACCGCGGAATGATCGAGAGTTTTTGAAATTCAAGATCCTGGGGAGCGAAGGCTTCCAGTGTTTTTATAAAGTCGGCAGTCGTAAATATGGTTTTATGAGGCAGTTCCCTGATTGACCTGAGCAAAAAGAATTCTATCCGCTTCTTCCTGGTCTCCTCAACTAAAGACATCTTACCTCCATATTCCACATTCGCATCCATTGTCCGCCGGATGTCATTTCGCCATTGTGACCTGACAGAAGACAAATACAGAGTACAGCCCGCCAGCAGTAGGATGACCAGTGACAGGAATATGATAATTCCCCAACGCCTCTTTGTATTGTGTTCACTATGCATTGGGTAAATATATCACACTATCCCTTCTCGTTGCAACGGTTTACCAGCCAGAATCCCCATCCATTTTTCGTTCGCTGAATTGCCGCTTTTCAGGATGCGGGGACAGGCGAGTTTTTGTTCTTCCTGACAGAGCCGCCATAGGTTTTCAAAACACAATCATGTCCGGGTTGACGACCGATGCTCTCGGTTAGGTTTCCTTTTCATTATATTATTTATCAACAATTTTGTGATGATCCGGTAAAAAAAATTTTCATGCCATTGAAATATTTTTTTTTTGGATCTAAAATACCAGTAAGGAGGAAGTTTGGTGAATCAGGTAGCCCAATTAGAATATTTTTTTTGCATTAGGGAAAGAGCGCACTATTGTATCGTCATCAAACCTAAAAAAGGAGAAAAATAATGTTCAAAAAGAATCCCAGCATCTTTTTTAAAGCGTTGATGCTATGTTTTATTTTATCAGTATTCTGCACCCAGATTTATCCAAGAATCTGGTGCAATACAACCGATGGTGGTTTTTCGGATGATGCAGTGCTCGCAGGTTTTTCTATGAAAACGCATATTGTCGAGGCGGCGGCCCATTTTTTAAACGCCTACGGCCACAGCATGTTATTGCTGAATAAAGTTGAACTATCAGAGTTATACGGGCTGAATTTTCCCGAAGCACAGGAACTGGTGAATGCTGCAGCTCAGGAAATGAACGACGCTATCGTAGAGTTTGCGCTACTACGTGAACTCGCCGAGCGCACACCGTATAACAAAAATGTCCTTGACATGGTAACCGCTTACGATTTTGAGGCGTTCGAACTCAGAAAAAAAGCGAATACCTCCATTCTGTCAAACTTGAAAGGTTTCCTGTTAGAGGGTAAATTGAGAGAGTTTTATACCCAAATGGACGCAAATCTAAATGAAATTGTCGGCCATTTGAATTTGCTAAAATCTCAGCTTGATGGTAATATAAACCCTGACTTTGAAACAATTCATAATTTGAACCAAATCCTGGCGGAAACTATGGTATCTGGTGAGTATGCAGCGGAAATATTTCATGAGGTCGTGACAGACATCAACAACAAATGAAGACGTTTTCCTCTTTCTTTTTGCTTGAGTTACAAAGGCTTTTTTCAAAGAGGAATATCATAATCTTCATTTTATTTTTCTTGCTTTGTCAATACCTCGTCCAGGTAAGGATAAACGAATACAAGCTCAAACTGGAAAACCAGGAAAAATTCCAGGCAATTGAACGGACAAACATTGAAAAATTCATGAATTATTCTCAATACGGGACATTCGGTTTTCGTCTACTGTTTACACCGCCGGCAATCAGCACCTTCTTTTCCAACTCCGCAGTAATCTCAGAACTCACAGCGTTTGTCGATTCCGGCATTCGCCTCAGAATCTACAACTCCCTATTGGGTAAAAACCTATTTTCCGACAAAAGCGGCGGATTCAAGGACCTTGCGGGAATCATCCTCCTGTTCGGTTCCTTAATTGCCCTCTACTTCGGCTACGATTCCTTCCGGCATAAAGAATACATCAAATTCATCTCCAGTTTTTCATCTACCAAACGTGCCTATTTCTCAATTTTATTCTCCCGGCTGATCTTATTGAACATGAATTTCCTGTTTGTCATTTCGTCGGCGCTGTTATTGACAAGATTGAATGGACTTCGTTTCTCAGGAGACGAATATGTCAACTTCTCGGTATTCATTTTCCTGACAATATTATTGCTGTGTTTTTTCCTGGTCATGGGGACAATTATCAGTTTCTCCAAATCAAACATCAATGCCATAGTGGCCACTATCTCCATATGGTTCGCATTTGCGTTCCTGGCTCCCGGAGTTATCACCAATATCGTTTATCAGAGGGCCAGTTTGATCGAATCGGATTTCAAAGTGGAGATGGATAAATTGCGGCAATTGATGAATTTCGAAAGCCGGGCCATCGACAAACAGGGACGGTTCGATCTAAAAAACGCCAACACGGATCCTGAACGCCAGTTGGCAGAGAGTTACTGGAAAAAGGAATTTAAAGAGATACAAAATCTGGAAAAAAAACGAACTGCAGAAACGATCAAAAACACCAATACTTACCAGATCTTCTCCATCCTATCCCCCGCCACATTCTACATAGCGATGAATAACGAAATCAGCGGCCTGGGTTATGGAAGCTTTATCGAATTCTACCAATACACCCAGGAACTACGCGAAGAGTTCATCATTTATTACCTTCAAAAAACATTCTACTCGGACGATAAAAAGGTCGAATCATTCGTGAAACATGACGAAAACGTATTCATTTCCCGGAGCAGGATCCCGTCCATCTTCTTCTTCGGCGCCATCCTCAACCTCTTCTATCTGGCTGTTCTATTCCATTTTTCATTCAGCCGCTTTAGAAAATACATTTTCGGACTGCCGGATCAGCGGTATCAGGAGTTGAAAGAGTTGGAGATGGAATTGATGACCGGAAAAACTGTGGTACTTTTGACCGCTGACAATGGGATCAGCGGTCAATTGTACAATTTTTTCACCGGGCAGGATGACGGCTTCGATGGAGTGGTGATGCTGGACGAGGAAGATATGGCGGCTGACGGAAACCGGGAGGATTTTCTCTATATCTGCCGGCCGGAAGAGATCCCCGGGGATATAAAAGTCAAGGACTTTGTCCGGTTTTTCAGCCGCCTATTGTATATGTCGAAGAGGGAAAACGCGCAATTATATCTTGATCTTCAATTGGATACCGTCGAGAGTAAACTCTTCAGCCAGTTGACAGACGCCCAAAAAGGCCGGATACTGATGGCGGCGGCGATCAATAAAATGAGCGCTATTTATATGATTCACGACATGGCGCGCGGAATGCCCGTTGACTTTGTAATGGAAATTATCGATATCCTGAAACGAATGAAAGAGGATGGAGCCGCCGTTCTATATCTCAGCCGTGATGTGTTGTTCGCTTCGAAAATCGCCGACCGGCTTACCTACTTACTCACCGATCCGACGCTCCCAAAACGTATCGACACATTCCAGTCGATGTGAGAATAAAAAAAATTACCCGGAGTCAGCCTCCGCTTTTCCACCATCTTCCACCGGTTTGATAATGTAATTGAAATAATTGAGCATTTGTTCGCCGATTTTCGGCCGTGATTGCATGTATTGAATCAGCTCCTCGAAATTATTCCTATTACTTGATTTTTGCGATGGAAAATCGAGTTTTACCACA
Organism: Candidatus Aminicenantota bacterium; assembly: GCA_024644125.1. Lineage (GTDB taxonomy): Bacteria > Acidobacteriota > Aminicenantia > UBA2199 > UBA2199 > JAHELQ01. Next base: position 4,278 of record JAHELQ010000257.1, read on the forward strand.
TTTTGGCGGTCTTTCAATCCGATCCCGGCGAACTCTTCAGTACTCTCGGTGATCGTCCCCAAAATATGGATGTCCGAGTACTTGGTAAATTCAATTTCAAATGAACGTTTACCGGCTGTGGTTTGAAAACTTCCTTTGTGCTTGCGAATTCTGTTCGATTCCGTTTTGAAACAGGCCACAAATTTTATGACCGCCGGTGGAATGACATCATAAACATTGCATCCGGCAGGCAAATCCGGTTCTACCACTGTCGGAAGCCAACGTCCATCCTCCGACTTACTGAGTTCGAACCGGTAGGTACGACGGCCGGTATAATCCTCGTTTTCAAAAACCTGGAGATTTCCATAAGCGGTTTTCTTGAAATTGTTCTTGAGGTTGAGATAATAAGCAATCCGATCCGACATCACACATTTCAATTCTTCGACCTTATGGTACACAATCCGTTCAAATTCAGGGATGTTCAACAACTCGATAAATTCTTCAATGTCGATTCGTTTATCCATTCGACCTCCTTCTTTCCCTTAGCCCGGAAAACAAAACATACCTCTAACTACCCGGCGCATTTTAATTTCACAGGCAAATATAGTCCCTCTTCCAAAAGCCACAAAAAACAAGTCTAACATAATAGTATAATATAAATTATCAAAAAAAAAAAAACAAGATTCATACAAAAAAAATTTCTAAAAATCAGATTTACATTTTCTCGGGCACAGGAATCCCCATGATGGCGAACAGTTTCTCCAAACGGTCTTTCACCAACAAAACCGCGCCTACACGAAGCTTTTTCAATAACGGGTCCTTCTCGGCGATAATAGGGAATAAATGGTAGTAGTGATTAAATTTTTGGCACAAGGAATATGTGTAATTGGCGATGGTGGACAACTCGCTATTCTGCAACGCCAATTCCACCTGTATATCGATAAGAGACAGATGGAGGAGTAGTTCGTAGGTGACTGCCAGTTCCTTGCTATCTTCAGGCAAAATCGCCAAATCAAGATCCGCGAGCGAAACATCCGCCACATCATCCTGCTCACGCATCCGGCGAAGAATACTGTTGATCCGCACCAGGGCATATTGAAGGTAAGGGCCGGTGTCCCCTTCGAATGCCAACGCCTCTTTAAAATCAAAAGCGATCACCGATGTGGAGGTGAACTTGATCATAAAATAGCGCAGAGCGCCGATAGCAATGTCCCTGGCAATTTTAGCGACTTTTGCATCCGGCATCTCCGGATTCCTCACCCTGACCTCTTCCGAAGATTTTTCGGTTAAAATATCTATCAAATCATCGGCTTTGACGGCGATTCCTTTACGGCCCGAGACCTCGACATAAGCTTTATTTTCATCTTCGGGAGCCAACGGTAACCCCAATTCCTTGACACAACGGGGAGTGAGAGCCACCATCTCATAAGAGAAATGGATAAACCGCCGTTTAGGCCCATCGCCGCCCATTGATTCCAGAACCTGGGAGATGATATTCTGCAAATAAGATTGCCGGGTGTCGATGACATTGTAGACAGTGTGGGCGTTACCAAAGGCAAGCCCGCGGTCTCCGGACTGAAAATCTGTCATAAAAACTTTATGCCCGTCGGCATACTCATGAAATTCCTGAAAATAAAAGTCATTGGCGAAGAGCCCCACCTTCCAGAAAGTATAGGCTATATCCTTCCCTATATATGTCACGGTCCCATTGGAGCGGATGATAACCTTTTCGATATTTTCCCTATCGTACTTGATCACCCAGCAACCATCTTTTTCCGGCTCTTGCGATAAGTACATCACGCCGTCCCGTTTCATAATCTCTTCGGCTTTTCTGAAATAATCCAATTCAATGATATCCCGCTCCCGCACCATGAGATCATACCGGATCCCAATCAGGTCCATCACCCTCACATGATCCCGCAATACTTGCCTGGATACGAAGTCGCTGATTGCATACTCCGGTTCGACTTTGTCCTCGATCTTCCTGTGCACCTCTTTGCGCTCTTCCGCCAATAGAGGATCTTCGGCGAACATGCGACTGGCGCGGGAATAAAGTTCCCATAAATAAGAGGCCAGATTATCAATCCCTTCGAGATCCCGGACACTCTTTTCCTCGAGATACAACACCGCCCATACAACATCCGCCACCTGGATTCCTGTATCGTCGATGTAATTTTGCACCTCGACCGGATGCCCCAGATAGCGGAGACAACCCACCAGGGCATCTCCCAGGCAAGAGTTCCGCAAATGGCCGATATGGGCGGATTTATTTGGATTGATGCTGGTGTGCTCCACAATCACCTTTTCCGCATGGATTTGCCTCTTGCGATCTCGGTTTTCCATCAAATAGGGAAACAGGAATTCTTTGGTAAATGTAAAATTTAAAAAGCCACCGCCCGCCAATTGGATGCTGTCGAACATATCGAATTCCCCGTCGATGACGTCGATGATTCGCTTGCCGACCACGAACGGTTTCTCTTTAAGTCTTTTAGCAAGGACAAAGGGGATAGTGGTTGATAGATCGCCGAATTTCCGATCCGGAGGGATGGAAAATTGCACATCCTCCGCTTGAAGCATAAAATCCTCATGCAACAATTCCACCAAACGCGCCTTGAGTTTTTCTTGTAATAACCGCATCACACTCTCCAATCGTTCATTTAATAATCCGCCTATGGGACCGCGGGCAAAAATTATATTATATACCGGCCTGACCGTCAAGCGAAAAGCCACAAATCGCAGCACCATTACACCCTCTTTACATATACTGCGAAGTCTGGTAATATATTTCCAGCGATTGATCTCACATCCTCTTAATCGGGGAAGGATATCAGACACTACTACAAATTAGTGCCATGCTAAATAAATAATTTTTAGGAAAATACATGAAAACAATTGGAACATTTGAAAATTTAGGATTGTCGGAATCTACCATAAAAGGGATAAAAAAGAAGGGCTTTGAAGAGCCGACTCCGATCCAGGAATTGGTAATTCCCCTACTCTTGAAAAATGAAAAAGATTTGGTGGGACAAGCGCAAACCGGAACCGGAAAAACCGCCGCGTTTGGATTGCCGCTGATTGAAAAACTCAACGCCAAATCAAAAAATGTAC
>JAHELQ010000258.1 GCA_024644125.1 Candidatus Aminicenantota bacterium
ATCCAGGAGCGGGCCCGTTTGCCGTTTTCAAAATAAGTATCTTTATCGTTTCCCAATGGGGATACCATCCCCAATCCTGAAATTACTACTCTTCGAGCCATTCTCGTCTCCCCCTATCCTTTGTATCTGCACAAAACCATCGAACTATGAATTCCCGAAAAGCCGCTGGCTGTGGTGAGGGCCACATCGAAGCGCGCTTCCCGGCCGATATTGGGAATATAATCCAGATCGCAATAAGCGTCCGGCACCTCATAGTTGATAGTTGGAGGCAAATAATCATCATAGATCGCCAACACACACACGACAACCTCCATGCTGCTAGCGCCGCCCATCGAATGGCCGACCACCGATTTGGTTGAACTGATAGGAATCTTGTACGCCAAATCGCCGAACACCCGTTTGTAAGCGCCGGTTTCGCATGAATCGTTCTGAGGGGTGGAACTACCATGAGCATTGATATAGCCAATATCTTCGTGCTTGATATTGGATTTTTCGATGGAAATCTCCATTGCCCGGGCCAGATCCTCGCCCTCTTTCTGCAGCGATGTCATATGAAAGGAGTTCATACACGTGCCGAATCCCAGAACCTCTCCATAAATAGTGGCTTTACGTTTCAACGCATGTTCCAGGCTCTCGAGCACCATCAAACCACCACCTTCGGCCAGGACAAAACCGTTCCGTTCAGCGTCGAACGGTCTGGACGCCCTGTCCGGTTCGTGATTCCGCTTGGCGAGAGCCCCCGCCACATCGAAGGAAGCCAGAGTCGCAGGCGAAATAGCGGCATCGACACTCCCTGCGATCATCACGTCGACCAGGCCATTCTCGATCAAGTCTTTGGCATAGCCGACCGAATCAATCCCGGAGGTGCATCCTGTCGATATGCAAGTACAGGGTCCATGAAGCTTGTAATGGGAGGCAATTTCGACATTCGCCACATGCGGAACACTGCTCATGTATAATGAGGGATGAGCGTGGAGAGGACTCAACTGCTGCTTGCCTAATTCGGTCAGCACTTCAAATTCCTCATTCATCCGCTTGGCGCCCGCAATGGCGTTTCCAACGCAAACTCCGATCCGGTCGCGGTCCAATTCGTCAAAGCGCAACTGCGCATCCTCGATCGCCAATTTACTTCCGACAAACGCGAACTGGGCGAAACGGTCCATTCGCCTCAACTGCTGCAAGCTCAAGCCATACGCGTGTTTATCGAATTCATCGATCATACCCACCATCTGCGACTGAAAATCGCTGACATCCTTGAAACGGACATCCAGATCGCAAACATCAAAGGATTCCAGTTTTTTGACAAACGATTTACAACTTCTGATTCCAGCCCAGAATCGCTCTTTTCCAATACCGCAAGGAGCGATCGGCCCAAGTCCGGTTATAACTACTCTTGCTTTCACTTTACAGAACCTCCCAAATAATTCTCAACGCTATTTTTTTTTGTTAGCGGCAATCTAAATTCCTTTGAAGCTACATTCCATCGGGGAGTTCAAGAGGCCCCGCTTCCTGTACGATTCTTTTGGCCAGCTTTTTGACCACTTGCTCCGATCCGGCCTCGTCGAATTCACATACCCCGACAGCCAACAGGTAACGAATGCTTTCCGTCCATTTCACTGGACTGGTTATCTGCTTGACAATATATTCCTTTATTTTATTTTGCTCATAAGGTCTTGCAGTCACATTGGAAATTATGGGAATCTGAATCTCCGAATAATTGAATGAATCGACAAACCGCTCAAACTCCACCCTCGCCTCTTCCATATAGGGTGTGTGAAACGCGCCGCTAACATTCAAAATCCGATAATTGGGCACGCCATAATCCACGAACACCTTCTCGGCCCGTTCAATTTTGCTTCTGAGACCGGAAATCACATACTGAAAAGGAGAATTGTAATTGGCGATATAAAGATCGTCAAAACCATTTTCCGCCAACAACATGGCGACCTCTTCCTCGCCAAGCCCCATCACCGCGGCCATACCGCCGCCTTTGGCCTGCCCCATTAATTCGCCACGCAATTTCACCAATCGCAAGCCGGTTTCGAAATCGACTACCCCGGCTGCATGCAACGAATTGAATTCACCAATACTATGCCCCAACACATAATCGGGCCGAACCCCCATCTCCTGTTTTTCCAGGAAATGCATGGCGTTCACCACATACAAAGCCGGCTGTGTATATTGCGTCTGCACCAGGTTGTCTTCCGGATCTTCCAGGCACAACTCTTCAATGGAATAACCTAATATTTCATCAGCCTTGCGGGTAAGTTCCACATATTTCCCGAATAGGTCTCCGCCCATTCCTTTCTTCTGGGAACCTTGCCCCGCAAACATAAGCGCAACCATTTTTTCCTCCTGACCATAAAAAGGTACTTGCATCAAAGTTCAATCCCTGTTTCTTTTTGCTAACTTTCTATATTTATTGGGCGATATGCCGAAATGTTGCTTAAACACCTGTCTGAAATGATGCGTTGAAAAAAAACCCAACCGCTCGGCCAATTCCTTGACAGTCAAACCGGACAATGTCTTCAATAACACCGCCGCGCGGCCCATTTTTTCATTTAAAATGAACTTGGCCAGGGTAAAATCATTCTGTAAACTAAACTTGCGCGAAATATAGGAACGGTCAAGATTGAATGATCTGGCCAACGATGTGACCGTCAAATCGCTTAATTGTTCGTCGTCACAATTCAATACAAAACTCACGATGTCGTCTGATAGTTTGTTGTTGTTGTTCATTGTCATGTCCTGGATAGAACAAACACACTGTTTTTCCATTTAAATTCAGGTTGACATAAATGGCGCGTCATTTGAAAACCGCCATCGAGTAGGCTTCCGCCCATAGAAATTGCTATATCGACCTAAAAAATGGAAAACAGTATAGTTTTCCGGATGGAAGGCAATAAAAAAACGACGACCCGACGTTGGGCAAATAGATACGTCAGGACTTAATTAAGGGAATCTGAATTGACTGTTTTCGAAAATTTTCATTTGGGCGACAAGAAACATTCTCATGGCTAGAGTTCCTTTAATTTATTGCTTCCTTCTTTTATTTTAAACTTATTTTAGAGCCAAATTAATACAAAATTGTGACACAGTGGAAATGAAAAGTAAAGGTACAAATTTGTGTCTTTTCGTACAACGACCGTCGCAAACCTTCCCACAACAGCATCCTGCCCATTTTTCACATCTCGCCGGTATGGATTTTCCCCGTTCCAAAAACAAATCTCCCAGGATCCCCAACTATCACAATTTATGCAAACCCAGTAATAATGTGCATTTAACAAATTTGAAAATCCAAACATCCAGGGTCAACAAAATTATACTAAACTTGAATCGTTTTTGCGCCGCCGCCCCAAAACCATCGCGAATAGTTGTAACTCTGGCCATCAAAGGGCTTCCGTTCCCATCAAGTCTTCTCTCGCGCCGCAGAAAACGTCGCAGCGACGCCGGCGTAGACATACAGCGACTGCTGAATTAAGAACTAGACACAAAAATGGTTTTTCTTTAGAGAGTGTAAAATATTTTGTGTAAATATTGAAAATGGTATTATAACTTGCTATTCTTGATAAATTGGAGGCGAAGATGCGGATAGGCGCGCGGAGGCTATGATTTTGGCTGGATATGTATGATCCATGGGATTTTGAGTCACAGATCGAGAGGAACGAATCGCGGAATTGCAGTCTGATGTAGTAGATTGAGAAGAAAGTATCGCAGGTCATGAGCGTGGTGTAGGGGTTTTAGTAAAGCGTATGGCGCATCGGCCTCACCCTGTGTCGTTTCACCACAAATTGGCGGAGCGAAGCCTCTTTCGGCCGAAGCGAACCAGGCTTCGGGAACCAATATCTACCTCTACCTGTCCCCAGTCATTTTCCATTGGGTCCAGTTTTGGCGGGGGCGAGGGAAGCGGACGAAGAGTTCGAGATGGGGAAAAGAGAGTTTTGTAAACGCACCGAAAAAGGTTGCGGGGTATGGGAGGGAAAAGGTACCGGGCCGCAAAAATTGGTTGAAATCAAGTGAAAAGCGGCCCGGCATATCAAATGAAACTATTTGTCCAAATTTTACTATAAAGGATGTGTTTTTGCAAGGGGAGAAATGATGGGAAATGATGGGGACAGGCTTGTATCAGCAACGATTCATCGATGATAAGATGCTGCCTTCGATGCGGCTCTTCGAAGAAGAGGATGGAAGAGATCTGGCTTCAATGGATGAATACGTCGATCGAGATAGCGTCGATTTCAGTTCCCATATCATCGAACCAGACTTCGGGAACCAGGGAAACCAACATCTACCTGTCCCCAGCCATTTCTCCTTAGTGTTCCGACGGCAAATATAAAACCCATTGTTCGTCCAGCGCTAGAAATAATTTCAGGTTCTCTTTGATGTTTGTGTACGGATGGCGTTTACAATAAATGATGTTTTCGTTTCCGTCGTCCAGGATAAAATAAAAGCTGTCGTCAGGGTTTTTGACAACGTAAACCACGTAAAATGTGTCCCTGAGCTTCGGCATGACGCTTGCCAGGTGATCAACCACCCAATAACATTTTAGCTGTTCACACATGATATTGATCCCGTCCGTGATTACCAGCCGGGCCATTTTGGCCAACAAGCTTGTATAGTAATAATTGGTGGTGGCAATGGCTGCGGGGTTGGTGTAGTATTCAAGGTCTTTGAGTTTGGCCACAACCTTTTTGGGATAGCGGACTTTTTTTACCGGTCTGCGCTTAGTCATGGTTCACCCCCAACATGCTGAAAAACAACGGTTTTTAGTGATTCCGCCGCTTTTAAGGCCTTGGGGTTGAGTAGAACGCTTTGCATCCCCTTTTTTTGAAAGATCATCCCTTCGGCTTGTAACTCGTTCAAGATATTGAATTTGTAGCCCTTCCAGGCTCTGAGGACAAATTCACCGGGGTTGCGGGTGGATTCCTCGTCCCAGGATTGCAAATAGATTGCCAATAATACCACCGCTTTGGTTGCCTCTTCTGGGGTCATGGTCGCAAGGGCGTTGTTTGTTTCCTCCAGGCTTAGGACCGGTGTCCCGCTTCCTCTGTCTCTTCTTTCTTCTTCCGTAAAATTTCTTGTTAACATGCTTTTCCTCCTGACCAGCAATTTTTTTGGAGCCGGCCTTCACTTCCGAAGGCTGGCTTCCAAAAAAACATCAGATGAAGGCCTTCGGAAGCGGCGAGCGGATTAGAGGCTTGCGGCCATCGGGCGGGAAACAGACCTGGAAATGCATTGCGAATAGCGAAGTCGGAGCAAGCAGCGGTCGTGCCAGGTCCATGCCATCCTTTGGTATTTATAGAAAATGACCTGGCACGACCGGTGCGGCGTAGATGAGCGTACTGAGCTTGCATTTCCCTTTTTCCGCCCGATGGCCGGAAGACTCTTATCCGGTCGGCGGTTTCGAAGGGCTTCCACCGCTCGGGACAACAACCTTAAAAGGGGACTCCAAGGGGGTGAAACCTCCTTGGCCCTTCCTTTGGGCAATTATAGACAATATATCAACATCCCTCTGGTGATATTAGCTCGCATGGTCTGTAGTTGAGCGATTGGAATGGCGAATAAGCCGATGCGGGAGACCGCGAACGGAGCTGTAGGCCACACCAAGGCCGTGAAGCAGCGGAGAGAGTGGGCTCCCGCAGCGGTGTTTTGCCATGGAAGGCGCTCAACGTAGGACCTTGCGGGCGGCGTTCACCCCACAATCCAACCGGTATTTACTCCGTCTTCCCAATCACCCGAACATCAGCTCTTGATCGTGATCCACCCCGCCTCCTCAAAGCAGACATAAACCGATCCCAAACATCCCTCCGAAAACATCAAGCTCGAAAGGCTGGTGACCAACCCACACCAGGAAAGCTCCCCACCCCCCAGCTAAGTAATCAAGCAAAATCCGCCCTCACCAGACTTTCGGGCGTTTCCTAAAGATCCACCCCAACCGGAACAAAGCCAATACCACCCGAAGCAAGAGCCAATGCCCCCCTCTGGGCAAACAAAAGTCGATGCCACCCCACCACCACTCACCCCACCAAATCCCGCCATCCGAAACACCACCCCCCACACAATCCCAATCTCTAGAGACCCAATCTAGAACCTGGAGAACGGACAAAAACATAACTGGCTCGCATGCATTTCCCCACCCCGATTGCCCCACACCCGCCCGTTCACCATTCGTAAACGCAGCAAACTAAAACCGGCAAAAAGAGAAGCACTTGCCAAGAATCAAACATCGATGGATTGATAATCAAAACAACAAAAAAAAGTCCAGAGTTCCCCCGTTATTGATCAATAAATGCGGAACAAATCCCCTTCCCCGCCGACCTCCCACGCGCCACGCCGCCCCCGAGCCACCCCCGCCTGAAAAAGTCCGCACCTCTCGCACTTATAGAAATGTTTTGGGATTTTCAGAAACGGACGATTAAATTATTTTGCTTTTAAAAGCCGCATTCGCTTGTGGCAATGTGTAAAAGTCCCTCCCCCGGCGGTTTTCAGCTCCAAGAACCATTTTGAAAATCGACAAATCATTCGGGAACAAAGAAAAAGTAGACTTTTGCACATTTCCATGAGCGAAGGCGGCATGATGGCGGTGTGGTAATGTGAAAATCCCCGAGAACATGGAGGGGATTTTCAAGGGATCGTGGTAATCTGTAAAAATCACTCAACCGGGATGCAATCATCGCCTATCTGAATTTGAGCAAAGCGACAATCTAAGAAAAGCACAAAAATCATTTTTGCAGATTTCCACGAGACCGCTATTTCCATATCGCGCTTTTTAGATCTATCGAGGAAAGCTTTGAATTCCGGTTAGAAGCCATGGGCAAAACGCAGACAAAAAAGCCTTCATTTCACCCAGTGTCTCCGTCCCCCTGCAGGGGGTAAGTCCCTTCGGACACTGGGAGTTTGAAACATGCTGATAATGATGGTTTCAAAGGCCGATTTTGCGAACCTCTGGAGTTGGGAGCAAAATTTCTCCGGAAAGTGAGGAGGTTTGCAAAGAATTTTCAAAATCTTCATGTTTCACCCAGAAAATTATTATAGCGTGGATTCAACTTTGGTGTCAACTTTATGTAAGCAAAATAAATATTACGATTCAGGAAAGAAACCAACAAGCCTTAAATTCTCTAGATCTTCTTGTGAGTAGTGATTTTTGAAGTAGCCGGGGCTTTTTTGGCGGGATTGTTCTTTTTCTTCCTGGATGTAGCGTTCCAGGTCTCGCAATGAGTAGACGTGATTCGTTTTGCTTCGGATGATGGGGATGAGTTTGCCCTGGATTCTGAGTTTTACCAAAAAGTCGCGGGAGCAAGACAATATCTTTAGCACCTCTGACGTTTTGATTAATTGGTCGCTGGTGATTCTTTTT
>JAHELQ010000259.1 GCA_024644125.1 Candidatus Aminicenantota bacterium
ATCGACCGGCAAACCGAAGGGGGTGTTGGTGGAGCACCGGGCGGTGAACAATTGCATCCAATGGATGCAGGAGTACTTCCATCTGGACAGTTCCGCAGAAATCGTCCAGCGCACCGATCTCACCTTCGACCCGTCGGTGTGGGAGATATTCTGGCCGTTGGGTCTGGGTGGACGCGTGCGGGTGTTGGACCGGTTTCAGCGAAAAGACCCGCAGGTATTGTTGGACCTGATGGCGTCAGCTAACGGTCCTTCGATGATGTATTGCCCGGCCACGTTGGTCGCGGCCCTGGCCGGAGTATTGCAGCAATCCAAAGAAGAGCGGAGACTCACGATGCCCTGGCTCGTCATCGGCGCCGAACCCATCTCGATGGAAACCGTCAAGCAATTCTACCGCCACTTCGAAGGCGTCATCGTCAACACCTACGGCCCCACCGAGTGCACCATCAACAACACCTACTATAGATTGGAAGCCAACGATACCCGAACCATCGTTCCCATCGGCAAGCCTGTGGCCAATAATATCATCCGCATCCTGTCATCGTCCGGACATCTGATACCTATGGGAATCGCCGGAGAGATCTGGATCGCCGGAGACAGCCTGGCGCGGGGATATATCAATCACCCGGAGAAAACCCAGGAGAGTTTTGCCATCGATCCCTTCGGAGCCGGCCGCCTCTATAGAACCGGCGATCGCGGCCGTTGGCTGGATGATGGAAATATTCAAATCCTGGGGCGCAGCGACGAGCAATTGAAGATTAGAGGCTACCGCATCGAGACCGGCGAGATCGAACACGCGTTGTTGCAACTGGAAGAGATCGATGAATGCGTCGTCGCGTCGGGAATTTTCGGGGAAGAAGGCGATGCGGACATCCGCAGATGCAGACGATGCGGGATTACGGACCGTTACCCAGGCATTTCTATCGACGACGACGGCATCTGCGGAATCTGCGCCAACCTCTATCAATACAAAACCTGGGCCGCAGAATATTTCTCCGACTTACAGGAATTGGAGCGCAGAATCCGTCGTGCGAAAAACGGAAACAAGGAAGCGTACGATTGCCTGCTTCTATATTCCGGAGGCAGGGGAGCAACCTACGCCCTCTACCAATTGAGCCGCATGGGGTTGAAGGTTCTGGCCGCCACGTTTGACAACGGATATTTCGGCAAACGCGATATCGAGAGAATCAAACGAATTACCGCGTCTGTGGCCGTTGACCATGTGGTGTTGACCCACCCCAAATCCCGCGACATACTCAAAGAGAGCGTTCAGCAATACAGCACTGTGTGCCGCGGTTGTTTCCACACCTCATCGTCTCTGGCGGGGGATTACGCCCTTCGCCATAAAATCCCGGTTGTCGTGGGGGCCACATTGTCCCGGGGCCAGATCATCGAGAACAAATTGTACTTCCTCTGGCAACAGGGCATCACCGCGACGGATGAATTGGAGCGGGAAACCGCCGCCATTCAGCGCGGGGCACCGGAAATCGACAAACGTATATTCCAGCATATCGCCATCGACAGCATCGACGACGGCTCGGTGTACCGGGATGTGACATTCCTGGATTTTTTCCGGTTCGCGGATGTGAGCAACGACGAGATGTGCCGGTTCCTGGAAGAGCGTGATCTCTCATGGAAAGACCGGCACAACGCGGCAGTCTATTCCACCAATTGTCCCATCAAACAATTGGGGGATTTTGGCCATTTGCACGATAAAGGCTTCCATTACTATGGCGGCGCAACCAGTTGGGAGCTGCGGTTGGGGCACATTTCCCATGACCAATTGCCGAACGATCTCTCGTGCCGTGTCAATGCCGCGGGGTACGCAGGATTCTTGAAACATCTGGGACTCGAACGGTCCGCGAGGGAAAAACCGCGGGAGCCATACCTCTGCGCATATTTCGTCGGCAAGGAAGAGGTTGATTCCGCCCTTTTGCGGGAGGAGTTGTCCCGGCGATTGCCGCTGTACATGATCCCGAATTATTTTATCCAATTGGATGCCATCCCTCTCACTGTCAACGGCAAAGTGGACCGGAACGCGTTGCCCAGGCCTACGGCCGGCCGGCAAAAGAACGAAGGTTACCAAAAACCCGCAAGCGCCGTCGAAGAGCGGCTGGTCCAGGTCTGGCAGAAGGTGTTGGGCGATACTAAAATCGGCACCACCGACAATTTCTTCGAATTGGGCGGAGATTCCATCAAGGCAATCCAGATCGCCGCGGGTTTGCAGCAGGAGGGTTTGAAGCTGGAAATTCGCGACATTTTCTCGCATCCCACCATCGGGCAATTGGCGGGTGTCGTCAAACAAGGGTCCGTCACTGCGCCGCAAGAAACCATCGTGGACTCGGGTCCACTCACTCCTATCCAGAGTTGGTTCTTCCGCCATCACTCCGGCGACTACAGCCACTTCAATCAATCGGTCATGCTCGAACGGCAGGCGGGATTCGAACGAGCCATCGTCGAGAAGGTCTTCACCGCCATCGTCACGCATCACGACGCCTTGCGCATGGTGTTTGAAAAAGATGAAGCTGGAAGATATTGTAGTCAGCGTAACCGCGGAGATATAGAAGGAGCGTTAGCCGTTATCGAACACGAATTCGCTGAAGGGGGCGATATCCAGGAAGAACTCCTACGTTGGTGCGACACAGTTCAGGAAGGAATGAATCTTGCCGAGGGGCCGCTCCTGAGGTTGGGCCTGTTTCACGCGCCGGATAGAGATTTATTGCTGATCGCCGTTCACCACCTGGTGATCGACGGCGTATCCTGGAGATTGTTGCTGGAAGATCTGAAGCTCGCGCTCGAACAAACTTCGGCGGGAAAACCAGTTGAGCTGCCGCTCAAAACCCATCCATTTGTCCTATGGGCGCAAAAGCTTCAGCACTACGCTTCGACGTCCGAAGGTACAAAAGAGATGGATTATTGGCGTCATGTGATGGCAATACCGGCGCCAGAGTTGCCTGTGGACACTAAAATCGCTGCCTCCGGCCGGGTGGTCGAAGATTGCAAGACAGCTTCAGTTGTTCTGGACAGGGAAAACACGGCGCTCTTGTTGACGGAGGTCCACCGGGCTTATCATACGGAAATAAACGACGTTCTCCTGGCGGCGTTCGGCCTGGCGTTGGAACAATGGAGCGGATCCGGCAAATTTCATATTTCCCTGGAGGGGCATGGGCGTGAAGATATTGTGCCTGATGTGTCGGTGCACCGTACCATCGGATGGTTTACGTCGCGGTTCCCCGTTTTGCTGGAGCCGGACAAGATGCCCTGCTCGAATGACGGAGCAGTCCAGCTAGCCGCGTGGCTCAAAAAAGTGAAGGAGATGATGCGCAAAATCCCCAACAAAGGCATTGGGTATGGGATTTTAACCGATCAGGAGAAAGAGCCTGAAGTGAGTTTTAATTATCTGGGGCAATTCAAGCGGAACGGCGGTTCGGCGGCGGAGGGATTCAGAGTTTCCGATTCGCCGCGGGGAAACGAGAAGAGCTTCACGTTGACCACACCTTACAAAATCGACGTCAATTGCCTGGTGATCGATGACAAGCTCGGAATATCGTTCACGTATTCTTGCCGCGAATATGGTGGCGATTCAATTCAACGTTTGGCCGATATGTTCCTCGAACAATTGGAACGTTTGATCGGCCATTGCATGGGAAAAGAAGAGAGCGAGATGACCCTCAGCGACTACGACGCTCCCGATCTGGACGAGAACGAAATGGACGCCATCCTGGATGAATTGGATTTCGAGTGATAGTTTGAAAAGAGAATGAAAAAGAGCGATATCCAAAATATTTACAGCCTGTCTCCTATGCAGGAGAGTATGCTCTTTCATTGGCTGGACAACAGGCAATCGGCAGCTTATGTTGAGCAAGCGGTCATCCGGTTTGCAGGGGGCGTCGATGTGGAATGCCTCGTGAAGGCCGTGTCGTCACTGCCTGAGCGGTACGATGTGTTGCGGACGGTGTTTACCTACAAAAAAACCGCCAAACCGCGACAAGTACTGCTCAAGGAGATGAAACTCCCGGTCACGGTCCATGATTTGAGCGGCATGGGTTTTGATGAGCAGGATGAGGTTTTGCGGGATTATCTCAAGAAAGACCGGCAACGGGGATTCCACTTAGGCAAAGGACCGCTATTACGGATCGCTTTTTTTCTTATGGACGGCTCCAGGCGCACGACGGCGGTATGGAGTTTTCATCATATCATCATGGACGGCTGGTGCCTGGGACTGCTGTTTGCCGATGTATCGACGCTGTATCGAAGGCTGGTTCGAGGCCTGCCGCCGGAACCGGCGGTTACGGTTCCTTATTTTCAGTATATTCGTTGGTTGGAAAGCCAGGACCAGGAGTCCGGGCTCTCTTATTGGAAACATTACCTGGAAGGAGTCGCGGAATCGACGAGCATTCCCGGCGACCGCCCGGTCGGTCGCGGCAAGAACTACATCTCGTCTTCCTGCCAGCGGGAGCTTCCGCGATTGTTTACAGAGATACTCCTTCAACGAAGCAGGGGGCTTCAATCCACAGTGAATCAATTTTGCCGCGCCGCGTGGATTGTGTTGCTGGCGCATTATTCCCGCAGCGGCGATGCGGTGTTCGGAGCCGTCGTGTCCGGTCGTCCGCCGGAGATTCCGGGGGTGGAACGGATGGTGGGGCTCTTTATCAATACCATCCCGGTCAAAATCACGATCGACGGCGACGCCTCCTTCAGACAATTGCTCCGGGCGGTGGCCGACGATATGCTGGATTCCCGCTCCCACGAATATCTCCCTCTGGCCCACATCCAGGGAGTGTCGCCATTGAAGGAGAGACTCCTGGATCATATTTTTGTGTATGAAGATTTTCCTTCGACTCCAACCGAAGCGAATGATGAGGATGCCCGGTTGCGTGTCGAAGGGATGGATTTTTACGAGCAAACAGTCTACAACTTTAATATCCAGATCATCCGGGAGAGCGGGAGAGTGCTTTTAAAAGCGGTATATAACGCCGCGTGCTACGGCGATCTCTATATTCGGCGGCTTTTAGGACATCTTGAACAAACGTTGCGGCAAGCGGTCGATGCGGTCGATTCTCCCTACCGCCGTTTCGACATACTTCCTCCCTGCGAGCGAGAGCTCATTCTTCACACATTGTGCGGCGACAGAACGTGCGATTTCCCTGAACGAAACGTGCTCGACCTGTTTCACCGGCACGCGGAAGAGCGCCCTCATCAGGCGGCGTTGCGTGGACGAAGCTGCGTCGCGGGCGACGATATGTTCATCACGTACCGGCATCTACGCATCCTCGCATGTGAAATCGCAGGCGAACTGGAGAAGCTGGCGATCTCCCCCGGGGCCATCGTGGGTCTCATCAGCCGGCGTTCGGTGGAAGCGATGGTCGGGATGTTGGGAATCCTCCAGCGCGGGGCCGCGTATTTGCCCGTCGATCCCTCGCTTCCTCTCCGCAGGATGTTGTTTATGCTTAAGGATTGTTGCGCACCGGTGGTTCTTGATAGTCGCGAAGAGCTCGATCTCGATATTCCGGTGTTGGATGTATCCTCTATCGCCCGGCGATCTTCGGCAGCGAAGGCGAATCATGTCCATCCGATGGAAGCGATCGATCCATGCTCGCCGGTCTACGTAATATATACATCCGGATCCACTGGAATCCCCAAAGGCGTGGTGCTGGAGCACAGTCAACTTTGCAATTATATTCACGGACTATCTTCTGCCATCGATTTTTCATCGTGCCTGCGTTACGCCACGGTCTCGACGCTTGGCGCGGATCTCGGCAATACTGTCATTTTCAAGTCCCTCGCCGCCGGAGGTTGTCTCGATATTATGGACGAAGAGATCATAGGCGACGCGGCGGCGCTTGGCAACGCCATGAATCGCCGTTTGGTGGATTGCCTGAAAATCACGCCCTCGCACATGGCGGCGTTGCTCGATGCGTCGGGAAGCGGGGAATCATTGCCGCGGCAGATACTGATCATGGGCGGCGAAAGACTCTCGGCCGCGTTGGCTGAAAAAATCCGGAGTTTGGCGCCGCAATTGAAAATCTTCAACCATTACGGACCAACCGAAGCCTGCATCGGCGTTTGCGTGTATGAAGCCGTAAACGGCGGCGATGAAGACTTCGCTCCCCCTATCGGCAGGCCGTTACCCAATATCCGGATCTTCCTCCTGGGGCGCTGGAACCAACCTGTCCCCATCGGAGTACCGGGCGAACTATGCATCGCCGGAGTCAATCTTGCCCGGGGGTATTTGAACCGTCCCGAGCTGAGCGCCCGCTCGTTCGAGGAATGGGGGACAGGCCACGAGATGGGAAACAGATTCTACCGCACTGGAGACCTGGCCCGCTTCAGAGAAGACGGCGATCTTGAATTCATCGGACGGGTGGACCGGCAAATAAAAATCCGTGGTTTCCGGGTGGAGACGGAGGAAATCGAGCTATGCCTCCGTGAGCACCCGATGATCGACCAGGCGGCGGTCAAAACGACTGGCGAAACCGAGTCGCAGCTTCGGTTGGACGCATATGTGAAGCCTCATCTCCAGCATCTAGAGGAGATCTATGGCTTCAAGCGCTACCTTCTGCCCAACAATCTCGCCGTCGCCCAGTTGAACAAGAACGAAACCGACTATATTTACCGGGAAATATTCCAATTACAAGCCTACACCCGCTACGGAGTCTCTATAGACAATGAGGCGACGATTCTCGATGTGGGAAGTAATATCGGACTATTCTCATTGTTCACCATACTTCGCTCTCCAGGCGCACGGATCTTCGCCTTCGAACCCAATCCGGCGGTTTTCGAGATTCTCCGCGCCAACGCAACCCTGTACATTCCGAAGGCGCGGCTCTTCAATTGTGGGATCGGTCGCGAAAACGGACGACTCCCTTTCACCTTCCTGGAGGGATTCTCCCTTCTTTCAGGTTTGTACGTGGACCGCCGCCAGGAACGGGAAATGGTACTTCAATTCATGAAAAACCAGGGTAGGGCCGGCGCCGAGGGAATGGAACGATTACTGGCGGAAGCGGAGGATCTTCTCGAACGACGATTCGCTAGCGAGACGTTCGAGGTGCAAATCCGTACTATCAGCTCCATCATAGACGAGCACGCCATCGAGCAAGTGGACTTTTTGAAAATCAATGTGGAAAAAGCGGAATTGGATGTGCTGGAAGGAATTTCTTCCCATCATTGGCCCAGGATTCGTCAGGTGGTATTGGAAGTGGATGTAGAGACTCATATCGGGCCGATCACCCGGATACTTGAGCAGAATGGATTCGAATGGCTGCTGGATCAGGATTTGCTGCTGGAGGGAACACAGCTTCGCTACATCTACGCCATCCGTCCGGGGTCGCGAGCAGTCCTCGTTCG
>JAHELQ010000260.1 GCA_024644125.1 Candidatus Aminicenantota bacterium
TATTTTTTCGGCAGTTGTTGTATAGTGATGTTTAATACTAAAAAGGAGTATAGGTTCATGATTGAAACGACAGAACATTCTTTTCTTCATCCTGCCTCGAAGGGATTCAGGTTTACAATCCTCATCTTCGTCAGCATGTTGTCGATGGGCACCTATTTCGCCTACGACATTATCGCCGCCATCGCCGATAGTTTGATGACCAAGATGGGGGCCACCGAGAGCGACATCGGCTCGATGTACAGTATGTACAGCGTCGCCGCCATTGTGGCTGTGTTTCTCGCAGGCTTCCTGATCGACCGGCTGGGTACCCGCAAAGGGAGTATGATTTTTTCATCTCTGGTATTTATCGGCGCGGGATTGGTGTGGCTGGCTCCGAATCTGAACTGGCTGTATGTGGGCCGTTTTATTTTCGGCGCTGGTTCCGAACCTCTCATCGTGGCGCAAAGCGCGATTCTGGCCCGGTGGTTCAAGGGGAAAGAGCTTGCTCTGGCATTTGGTATCGCCCTGACTGTAAGCCGGTTGGGAACGCTTTTTGCGTTGAATACCGGCGAGTTGATCGTCAAGCATTTCGGCGGTCCTGAATACGCGTTGATGGCAGGAGCCATGATTTGTTTTGTGTCGTTGATGTCCAATGTGGTTTATGTGCTCATGGACCTCAAGGGCGAGCGGGTTCTCGCGCTCAAAGACGGCGCGGCCGAAGACAAGATCGTGTTTGGCGATATCGCGAAATTCAAACCGACGTTCTGGTATGTCACCATTTTGTGTTTGACATTTTATTCGGCTATTTTCCCCTTCGTTTCGCTCTCGGTCAAATTTTTCAACGAGAAATGGGGGATTCCGTTGGTTACTGAAAACGCCGGCGGCTTTTTGTACAAAGTTTTCTCCAATTTCCTGAACATGTTCAGCACCGCGGGGGGTATCGCGTCGATCATTATCTTCGCCTCCATGATCCTGGCTCCGTTTGCCGGTAAACTGGTGGACAAAGTGGGCAGGCGCGCCACGTTCATGATTTTCGGCTCGCTGTTGATGATTCCCGCTCATTTGTTGATGGGTATCACCACCATCTATCCGGTGCTTCCCATGATCGCGCTGGGCGCGGCGTTTGTGTTGGTGCCCGCCGCCATGTGGCCGTCTGTGCCGTTGGTGGTTAAAAAGGAACATGTGGGAACCGCGTTTGGAGTGATGACCGCGATCCAGAATATCGGTTTGATGGCGTTCCCATATTTCAACGGCACATTGCGGGAAATTACCGGGTCGTATACTGCCAGCCAGGTGATGTTCGCGTCGTTGGGTTTGGTTGGCCTTGTGTTTGCGTACCTGCTGTTGCAAGCGGACAAAAGGGCTGGGAATACACTGGAAAAACCGTAACTGAAGATAGGGATGAAAATCGCGGGCTATTTGTCTGTCATAGGCCTGTTGATTGTATGTTTCAATACACAAATAAACGCTGCCGGTCCTGCGGGGCCGGCGGTAACCAAGAGTGATCAGGAGGGGAGAGTGAGCGGCATTGTATTTTTCAACACCCAAAAACTCGATGAAATAAAGGCGTTTTATATTGATAAAGTGGGGTGCCGGATGTGGATGGATCAGGGGGATTGTGTGATTCTCCGCTTCGGTAATATGCTGACCGGTTTTTGCAAGCGGGAGAAGGCGGACCTCCAGGGTTTGATTACTTTTTTCTACGATTCCCGCGAGGGGGTGGACCGGGCGTACAAGCAATTCAAGGATATCGCCGACGCTCCGCCTCGGGATAATCCCAGGTATCCGATTTATCACTTTTTCGCCAAAGACCCTGAGGGACGGAATATCGAGTTTCAATATTTTACCAATAAAATTGATTGGGATTTCGCGGCCATGAACCGGTAGATAACCGGAAGGCGTGGTTTTTATATAATAAGGAGGAAACAATGTTAAGGAAATTATCCAATCACGACAAAACACATCGCGGCGTTCAGGAACGGCAGGCTTACATCGATCGATGCCTTGTCGATTGTATCGATCTGTGCAGAGAGTTGTTGCACAGCGAAGCCACCATGAATTTTAACATCCGCGCTTATTGAGCGGGATGAAAACTATATTAAAAGGAGAAAACCATGTTAAAAAGATTGACAGGAAAAAGAGTACGTAGCCATCGCGAGTTGGCGAATCGCAGGGCGAGTCTTCCCCTGTGCTATTATGAATGCCTGTATCCTTGCATGGTCATTGAGCCGGAGAGAGACTTGTTCAGTGTCAATGCTGCCGAAAAGATGATTTTTTAGGTAAATTGTTTTTTGAAGAAAGGATATTTTAAAAAAAGGAGAAAACCATGTTAAAAAGATTGACAGGAAAAAAAACGCGTAATCACGGTGAATTGAAGGAACGGATGGCATTTGAACGTTATTGCAGTGACATATGCTATTTTAATTGTTACACTTTGCAAGAGAATCGCTATGTACTTGACCTTGGTGAGAAGTATATCGATCCTATTTTACCTTAAGGTTTGAGATTAAAAAAACAAGGGCGGGGGCTTTCGGGCCCTGCCCGTTTTCCATTGTATCTCACTTTCCCTGGATTTATCCTTTTATAGGGTGTTCTCATGAAAAAAAATATTTTTTTTCTTCTGTTTTTGTTGACTTTCCATATGCGTTTGTGTAAGGTATGGGTGGTTGTGAGGATTCAAATTCTAGAGGAAACAGATTTTTTGGGTGAAATCGTTCAAATTGATAACATTCGATTCTATTGTTCCAGTAGTTAACCATCTCTTTATTATGTCTTAATCTGATCTAAAAAATTGCAGAATAATTGACCGTTGGTATGCGTCTATTTCAAAAACGCGTGTCATGCGGCATAAAAAACTATATGGAGGTTATACATGTTAAAAAAACTTACGAAATCGAGTGGAAGTGCCAGGAAAGAGATTTTAGCCAGGCGGGCAATGCTAGTCAGGTGCGAATATTATTGCTACTTCGAGTGTGACAACTCGGGTATGTTAGAACAGAGCGCACTGGCATCAATGTTATACTATTGAGATAGTTAGGCGTTTGGATTGATGCTGACTGGTTTGACCTATTAGTTGGCAGGGCAGGGGCTTTCGGGCCCTGCCCGTTTTATGGGGAATTTAGTTTTAAATGTTTTTGATAATTTTGTATAATAGTCTACATGAACATACAAGAGATTCGTGAGGAAGAGCGTAGAATACTGGTGGTGAACGCCATGGTGGATGGTGGATTGGCGGAGTCGTTCGACCGGGCCATAGAGCGGCCGCTCCTCAAAGCGGGAGTGGAATTCCAGTTGCGGAACCTGGCGTCGTGCGACAATCTGGAAGATGAAGCTCCGTTTTCGCATGTGATCATCTCCGGCTCGGAAGCCAGCGTGCTGGAAGAGCGGGATGAGGATGAGCTTCTGCGAAGGATTGTTCGCCATTTTGTGGATCGGAAAAAGCGGGTGTTGGGGATTTGTTACGGTCATCAATTCCTGGCCGCCGCTCTATGTGGCAAGCATTGTTGCCGTAAATCCGCCACGCCGGAATTCGGTTGGGCGACCATCCGCACCATCGAGAATCCCCTCTTTGACGAAGCGAAGAATCCTCTCTGCATGTTGTCCCATTACGATGAAGTCCACAATCTCGACCGCCGCTTCACAATCATCGCCTCAACCGCCCGGTGCGGGATTCACGGCTTCCAGTACCTGGATTTACCGGTATGGGGGGTGCAATTTCATCCCGAATACAATGATGTCGAAGCGGAGGAGATCTTTTCGCTGCAAAAAAAACAGGATCCCGGCGTCTCGGAATATTTGGCTGAAAACCGGCAATATCCTACGGCTGAAGACCTATTGCGAAACGAAACCATTATTGTCGGATTTTGCCGTTTATAGCCTATTCCCTAAAAAAAACGACAGTTTTTCGGAATTCTGTTGACTAAAAATTTTTTTTTTAGTATGGTTTATTTTTAAGGAAACGAAACAAGTGAAGGAAACCGGGAGTTGGGGGTGAAACAATCCTCTATTCCTTGTTCGTAATTCGATTTATAAATTTTGATCGATGTGTTAGTCGATTATATAAAAGAGGAGGAAATATGTTAAACAGATTAACGGGGAGAAATGTAAGATCCCATCGCGCGCTGGATGGCCGCAAGGCGCAGATCCCATTGTGTTATTACGAATGCCAGTTCCCTTGCGAAGTGGAGCCGGGCGGCGACCGTTATGTACTTATGGCAGTCGAAGCTGTGAAGTAATTTAACGATGCGGGGTAGGGGCTTACTGCCCCTGCCTGTTATATAGTATTCGGATTATTATGAATCTAAGTGATGACAAAGCAGGAGTCAACGTATGAAGTTAGTTTATTTAAACGACAATAAGCATATCTATTTGAGCGATTACAATCTCATCATCAACGCGGAGTTGAAAGATTATTTTTTGGAACACGCCAAAGACAAAAAAGTCAAATTTACCAACCGCCGTATCGATATAGAGACTATCAAACATGGGGTCCGCGATATTGGACAGGTGATTCTGCAAACCACCCAGGATTGCTCTCTCCGGTGCAGGTATTGTGTGTACGGCGGAACCTACAAATACCAGCGCGACCTGGTTAAAAAGATCATGGACTTCGAGACCGCCCGCCGCGGATTGGATTATATCTACGACATCATCAAGGATCGCGATAAAAAGGATCTGGCGGTTTCGTTTTACGGCGGCGAACCTCTGATGAATTACGATGTGGTGGAGAAAGCTGTGGAGTATTCAAAGGAAAAATTCAAAGATATCCGCGATGTCAAATTCTTCATGACAACCAATATGACAATCCTCGACGACAGGATGCTGGAGACGTTGGTTACCAACGATTTCAACCTCAGCGTCAGCCTGGACGGCCCCAAAGACCACCAGGACGCCAAGCGGGTATTCCCCGACGGCAGAGGTTCGTTTGATATCGTGACGAAAAATTTACGCCGCATCAAGGAACGGGACGAGAAGTACTTTTCGGAGAAAGTGGGAATAGAGACAGTCTATTCCAAAGATTTACCGATCGAGAATGTAGTGGAGTTTTTCGCCACCGATGAGCTGTTGAAGGGCAATCGTGTGATGTTCAGTTTTGTGGATGAGTATGATACCAGCTATTACGAAAAGTATCCTTATTCGGAAGATGTTGTCGCGGCCGGTTTCAAAAAAATGAATACTGCGATCCGCGAAAAAATAAAAAACGAAGTGGAGTTGATTCCTGTCGAGAGAGCCCTCTCTACCAGTTATGGCCGTATGAAGCGTTATCTCGAAGCCCGCAATTTCAGCAACACCGCCAATACCTGCGTATTCGACAGCAAACTCTTGATCGACTCCGAAGGCCGCTTCCATGTGTGTGAAAAGATCAACGACCAGTTCCCATTCGGCGATGTCTGGAACGGATTCGATTTTGAACGGATGGAGCGAATCATTGGGGATTTTTGCAGGACCGTTGAGGAGAACTGTTCCGAATGCGAGTATAAATGTATTTGTTTCCGATGTTTTATCCCCTTTGCGAAGGAAGGTATCATCCGCTTCGACGACCATTTCTGCAAAGAAATGAAGGAAAATTGCAAAGAAGGGCTTGAGAAACGGATCGCCAACGAAATCGAGGGAGTAATCTAAGATGAATAAATGCAAACGTTTTCACCAATTTATCCATACTGAAAAAGGAAACGCCAACACCGCCATCATCGACTTTTTGAAGGGCGATCTCTTTCAGGTGGAAAACGACGTGCTGGAAAAATTCGAAAACGGCCAATACGACCAGATCCCTGAGTTCATTCAATCGTTGGTGGAAGAGGGCTTGATTCTGGAACTGGAAGAGGGGACCTGGGTGCCAGGGATGAACCTTGCGATAGATATCGAAGACGATACTCCCATCTCTCTGGAGTTGGAGGAAGGAGTCGATCTGGACCTGGTGCGCGATAAACTGAAAGGGCAGAAAGTGGCGAAAATTTTATTTTACGGCAGCAACGCGCCGGAATCCGTTCTGCCGCTCGTGGAAGTGATACAAAAGGAAAAAAATTTCGAAGAGTGCGTCGAATCCACCAATGTCGATGGGGACTTCGCCGAAGTGGACGAGTTCTTTTATAGTTTCAATAAAAAATACAATAGTTGTTGGGGACAGAAGGTGGCGATCACCAAAGACGGCAAGATAAGGCCATGCATCTACAGTACCATCGAGCTGGGCGACATCGCGAAAGACTCGGTTAGCGAGGTCATTCAAAAAATGAGCGAGGAGTACTGGATCCTGAACAAAGACAAAGTGGAGAAATGCAAGGATTGCGAACTTCGCTACGCTTGTTTTGATTGCCGGGAAATCGCGTACCGCGCCGGCGGCGAACTAAACGCCCCGTTTCCCAATTGCAAATACGACCCATACAAAGGAGGCTGGTCTGATTAAAAAACGAGATTACCATACTGTGATGATGATTCCTTCGGGATCGGCGGAGGAATCCATAAAAGGGATTTCCCATTTGTTCGAGCACATCGCCATCTCAAAAGCCTACAAATCGAAGGGGGCCGTACGAATTACCGGCCATACAACCGAAGACTACATCGTTCTCTTCTCCTTTAATTTTTTCCCCGAAGAGTTTTTCGCGTTGATGAATGGGATGTCGTTCGAAGCCGAAAACACCGAACAGGAAAAAGATGTTTTGATCCGGGAGATCGAGCGGGAAGAGCATAACGAGGAAGAGGGTTTTTTTAAGTTTGTCTGGTCTGGAACCAATTATGAAAAAAGTCCTTTGGGAACCATCGAGGCGGCCCGGGGGATAACGCCCGAAATCCTGGAAGAGTTCCGGCTCAAGGTGGTGGACATGCCGCTATTCTTCTACAAAAACCATGTGGAAGACGGGCTCGAAATCATCAATCCCGAGGCGTTCTCGTGTACGCCGCCGGAAGACTTCACGATCTATCAACGCTTCGAAGGGGCGTTCGACGATCGGAACTACCGGATCTTCTACTTTACCGGTTGGGTCGAGCAGATGTTTTTACTCAAATATATATTGGATGTCAAAAATCCCGAGTTGCGGATTCATGTGAGTGAAAAAAAGAAGAGTAGCGCCTTCATCGTGGAAGAGGGTGTTATCTGGCCGTCCGCAGAAGAGATCGATGAGTTGAGAACGCAAGCCTGCGACGCCATAAAAAAGGATGAGGAGCAAATCAAGAGCTACTTTCCCGAGCGGGCTCTCAATGAATTGGAAAGCGTCTTTTTCTACAACAAACGCTGGCCTCTCCGTATCCAATCCGCTTTGGGCACACCGACATCCCAATTGCTTAAAATTCTGGAAAAATTGAAATCATAAGATAAAACCGGGCGGGGGTTCTGCCCGGTTTTTTGGGAGATGATGTT
>JAHELQ010000261.1 GCA_024644125.1 Candidatus Aminicenantota bacterium
AATTCACGAACCAGCTTTTGGTGGTCGTAATGATATTGCTCATAATAATCGGTATCATAGACGCTCACTGGATTGAAGCGGCAGGAATTATTCCGGACCATGGGCTCTCCGGTAAAAAAACGGTGAACCACCTTGATATCCGTGTCATTGGAAAACACAGCGAAAAAACTGATGTTGCGATAGAACTCTTCGCTCTTTCGCCGAATCTTTTCCAGGTTTTTTTTGATCAAATCAAACGAACCGGAGCCGTCGAGAAAAACCCTATTTTTGTCGTGAATATCTTTAGGGCCGTCCAGGCTAACGCTCAATTTGAATTTGTTCTCAATGATGAAATCGATAATCTCATCATTCATCACAGTCAAGTTACTGGTGACAAAAAAAAGCAATTCCCACCCTGTAAAGAGCTCGCGAGCATAATGAACCGTTTTACGGATGAGATCAAAATTCAGAAATGGTTCGCCTCCGTAAAACGACAGAGCCATCAGCTTGTTTTCCCGTTTGCCGGTTAGCCGGTGGAAGAATTCAAGGGTTTGCCGGGCTGTATCCCAGGACATGATATTGTCCGCCGGCGGCCGTTGGTATTTGTAGGCTCCGCCATACACACAATAACGGCAACTAAGATCGCAATTTTGGGTGGTTTCAAATGAAATCTGCTCCACGTTGACCACCCTCCTCTTGAATTCATCCTCCGACAGTTCCGGTCGCATAATCTCGACCTTCCCAACATCCGGATATTTTTCCGACAATTCCCTGGATTCGGCGTTGATTATGGAATTCTTATCAACACTATATAAATAATCTCCACTTTGCAATTTTAAATAATTCATCTATTCTCTCTTTTTTGTAGTTTTTTTCTCAAAAAAACAGTACTATTAAAATGTAGCGCCTGACAGGCTACGTGAAAGAAAGCGGGGAGTTTCCGCACCCAAATGCGGAAACTCCCCTTCCCTAAATCAATTTAAAAGACTAGAACTCACATCCTACTTCTTCGTCAAACTGATCCTGGAAAGCCAGATGGGTGATGTTGCACATAACGACACAAAGCGTATGGCAAGCTCCATAACAATCTTCCATCCTCTGTGCTTTTCTTTCGTGAATTCCTTCGAACGTTACTTTTTTAAGCATAATTCCTCCTTTGGAATTTTTTTGACTCCTATATTATTAGATAGTCAATGTTAGTTTTCCTTTACAATAAAACCATCCTCATAAAAATCCGGATAGTTTTTCCCATTAAGAAAGCCAATACATTCATGACGGATTATTTATCCGAGAGTGAATCTATTAAAAAAAAATGTCTTGTTTTTTCACGGAACCGGATGATTCCGGACTCTCCAAATTTGACGAAAATCCTACACGCACAGGGCATTACTCCCAGTTTCTCCCGTTTCACCGTTTACTCCTCCAATATATAATTTCCCGCCAACTATCTGAATACGGTTTAGACGAACAAAAGTTCCATCCGGTTGCAAAAAAAAATTTTATTTTTAAACGGAATCTGGCGGATGAATCGAGGAGGTTCTCCAGGCAAGATTTCTTAGTTGACAGTTCCGCTAATTTACGGTATATTGGTTGCGCGCGCAACCATTGGCGCATATCGGAGTGACAAATATGAAAGAATACGGATCGTTAGGACGGTTGATCGCTTGCCTGTACCGGCAGGCTCAAATTCACCTGGAAAAGAAATTATCACCATTCGGCCTGGGCAGCGGAACATTCGCGTACATGGTGATGTTATCGCATTTCGATAGTTTGAGTCAAAATGAAATCACCCGCCACCTCCATATCGACAAGGCCACCACGACGCGGGCCATCCAAAAGCTGCTAAAACAGGGCTACGTGAACAAGATACAGGATCCCTCGGACCAACGCGCCTTCATTGTATCCCTGACAACTGAGGGGAAAAAACAAATACCCCTGGTAAAAGAGGTCTTGCAGGAATGGACCGATATTTTATCAAAAAATTTCGATGAAAACGACAGAAATTCCGCCGTTCAACTGTTGCAAAGAATGGTGGAAAACGCTATTGAACATAGATCCAACAATCACAAGGAAAAAAATATTTAGGTGAATAGACTGATGAACAAAAGAAAAACCACAATTATTGTATCGACGATCGCTATTTTAGGAATATCACTGACCGCGATGGGCTTTTTATCTTCTCTGAAGAAAGATCCTCCAAAACGCCCTCCCCAGGTGGTCAAACGGTATGTGAAAGCTCAACCGGTAAACTACGGCGTTGTGCAGGCAACTGTTACCGGCGCCGGCAGGTTGGCATCCCATCACGATGTGGAGATCATCGCCGAGGTTCAAGGAAAAATCCTTGCCGGCAGCGCCCCGATGAAAAAGGGGCAGGTGTTCAAGGCAGGCGACCTTTTGATAAAGGTATTCGATCATGAGGCCCGCCTCTCGTTGCTGGCCACCAAAAGCCGCTTCTTGAATTCAGTGGCAGGCCTGCTCCCGGATTTGAAAGTGGATTTTCCCGAGAGTTACAAGGCGTGGCAGGATTTCCTCGCCACCATAGATATTGAACGGAGCCTGCCTAAACTCCCGGCCAATGGTTCCGGCAAGGAAAAAATCTTTCTGGCCGGCAGGAATATCCTGAGCGACTACTATTCCATCAAAAGCTCCGAAGTACGGCTAGAGAAATACAATATCTACGCCCCCTTCGACGGAACCTACACCGACGTATTGTTGGAGGTGGGTTCGATCGCCAATCCCGGAACCCGTCTGGCCAGAATTATCCGTACCGATGTGATGGAATTGGAAATTCCGGTTGAAGTGAGCCAGTCCGAATGGATAAAAATCGGAGACGAGGCGACTGTCACCACCGAAGACAGAAACCGCTCATGGACCGGAAAAGTGGTGAGAAAATCCCAATTCGTAGACCCGGACACCCAATCCATCGAAGTGTTTGTACAGTTGAAATCCACTCGGGACAATCCGCTGTATAACGGCTTATACTTGAGGGCGACATTCACCGGAGCCGACCTGGAAGATGTCATGGAGATCCCCAGGGGCGCGGTGTTCAACCAGAACGAAGTGTTTGTGATCAAAGACGGAAGGCTGGCGAAGCACGAGATCAAAATCAAAAAAATCAACCGCGACTCCGTAATTTTCAACGGCGTCCCAGAAGGGATCGAGGTCGTGGTGGAGCCACTTATCAACGCTTCCGAGAACACTCCGGTGGAGATCATCCGTCCCGGCCAGGCCTAAAGGACAATCCATGAAAAAATTGATAACCATATTCGTAAAATATAAATTCTACGCAAACTTGATTCTGATCCTCCTCATCGTCGCAGGCGGAGTTAGCTTCCTGAACATGAAAAAATCCTTCTTTCCCGAGCGGTCATCGAGGGATATCATGGTCACTATCGCCTACCCAGGCGCCTCTCCCAAAGAGATGGAAGAGAGCATGACCGCCAGGATCGAACAGGCGGTGCGGGGAATCGTTGGGATCAAGGAAATCAATTCCACCTCTTCGGAAAACTTCTCCACAGTCCGCATTACCACCACCGGCGAATACGCGCTGGAAGAAACCCTGACCGAAGTGAAAAACGCGGTGGACGCCATCAGCTCGTTCCCCAGGGACGCTGAGAAGCCGGTAATCTTCAAGGTTCGCACCACCACGCCCGCCATGCGAATGGGACTCTCTGGGGACGTGGATCTTTTAACTTTAAAAAAATACGCCAGTATGATCGAAGACGACCTCCTGGCCTCCGGCGTTATTTCCCAAATCCAGATCAGCGGATACCCGCAATTGGAAATTTCAGTGGAGGTAACCGAGGAAAATCTGCTGCGCTACGGCCTGACCTTCGATCAGATATCCGCCGCCATTGCCGCCAATAACCGCGACATTTCGGCGGGCATGATCAAATCCACCACCGAGGAGGTGTTGATCCGCTCCCGCACAAGAAGTGTGGATCCAAACCAGATCGGAGATATCACCCTCCGGGCGCGGGACGACGGCAGCCGGATCAGAATCCGCGATGTGGCCAATGTCAAATTGAAATTCGAAGACGTATCGGATTTCACTCTATTGAACGGCAAACAAGCGATCAACATCACTGTCAATAAATTATCCGAAGAGGACCTGTCGGAGATTTCAGCCTTCATCAACACTTATACCGAGGAATTCAACACCAAATATCCAGGCGTTCACCTCAAAATCACCTTCGATTACCTCAAACTCCTGAAGAGCCGCCTCAACCTCCTGTACAACAACGGCTCCCTCGGTTTGGTTTTGGTCATCATTTCCCTGGGTTTATTTCTCAGCTTCCGGCTTTCCATGTGGGTGGCCTGGGGTATCCCCTCCTCGTTCCTGGCCATGTCCATACTGGCCAATTCATACGGTATCACCATCAATATGATCTCCTTGTTCGGCATGATCCTTGTCATCGGAATTCTGGTGGATGACGGCATCGTGATCGGAGAAAACATATATTCCCATTTCGAAACCGGAAAATCCCCAAAACGAGCCGCCATCGACGGCACTATGGAAGTATTGCCCGCTGTCGTCACATCGGTCACCACCACCATCGTCGCGTTCACACCACTATTGTTACTGCAAGGGCGGATGGAATTCATGTACGAAATGGCGTTCGTGGTGATATTCAGCCTGGCGTTCTCCCTATTGGAAGCGTTCTTCGTACTTCCCGCCCATGTGGGGAATTCTCATGTGTTGCGGAAAAAGAACGGCGACGAGAAATCAAAAATACGGGAAAAACTGGACCATCTCATAGATATCATGCGCCAGCGCTGGTACGGCGGCCTGCTCACGAAAATCATCCGCTGGAGATATGTCATGGCGGTCATTCCGTTGGGACTCATTCTTGTCACCACCGGCCTGTTCCGCGGCGGATTCATCAACTATACATTTTTCCCCACCATCCCATTCGATGACTTCAGCGTCAACATCGCGTTCAGTCCCGGTTCCGGCGAGGCCCAAACAACAGAAACCCTGAAACGCTTCGACAACATCGTCTGGGAAGTGAACGACACGCTCCAGAAAGAATACCCCGACGAGCAACCCTTCATCGAATATACATTCCTCACCCTGGGGACAGCCTTCGACGGCGAGGAACGGGGCGCGCACACCGGCAGCGTCAATGTCCGGCTCAAAGATCTGGAAGGAAGCGAAGTCTCCGCGTACCAGATCGCAGAAATGGTACGTGAAAAAATCGGAAGAATTCCACAGGCGGAGAAGTTCACCATCGGCGGCCGGAACCGCTGGGGAAGCCCCATCTCTATCGGTTTGCTGGGAAAAGACCTGCAAGAAATGAAGCAGGCCAAAGCCTTTCTGATGGAAGGGATGAAAGAGATTCCCGCCATCTTCAACATCAATTCCAACGACGCCGTGGGTAAGCGGGAGGTTCAACTCAATCTCAATCCAAGAGCTTATTTCCTGGGATTGGATCAGGACAGTATCAGCCGTCAAGTCCGGCAAGGTTTCTTCGGGGGACAGGCGCAACGGTTGCAATCGGGAAAAGATGAAATCCGCGTCTGGGTTCGCTACCCCCAAACCGGGCGAATCAGTATCGGACAACTGGAGGCGATGCGCATCAAAACCCCGGCAGGCGAATTCCCGTTGGCGGAATTGTCGGGCTATGATATCGAGCGGGGCCCGGTTAGCATCAACCGTTACAACATGTCCCGCGAAGTCAGGATCAACGCCGATCTGATCGATCCCTACGCGCCGGTTCCCCCGATTCTAAACCAGATTCGCGACACAATCATCCCGGATATGCAACTGAAATACCCCGGAGTCCGGGTAGTCTACCAGGGACAACAGAAAGACACCAATGAAGCCGCCGATGAGATGTTCCGTTATTTTGGCATCGCGTTCGCCATCATCGTCATCATCCTCATGATCCATTTCAAATCCTACGCCCAGGCGACAATCATTCTCATGATGATTCCCCTCGGTTGGTTGGGAGCCGCGTGGGGTCATATGGTCGAAGGTATCCCCATCTCCATCCTCAGCAGTTGGGGTATGGTGGCGCTGTCCGGCGTCATCATAAATGACGCAGTGGTGTTTTTATCCAAGTACAACAGCAACGTCAAAGAGGGAATGAAGGTCCAGGAGGCTGTATTGAACGCCGGCATCTCCCGTTTCAGGCCGATCATACTTACGACCCTGACTACTGTGGCGGGGCTGTATCCCATCGTACTGGAAGGAAGCCGGCAGGCGGAATTCCTCAAACCCATGGCCATTGCCCTGGCATATGGAGTATTGATCGGAACCGCCTTCATCCTGCTATTCTTGCCTGTACTGATTATGGTGTTGAACGACCTGAAAGTTTGGATCGCCTGGCTATGGACCGGCAAAAAACCCGAACCGGAAGCGGTCGAGATCGCAGTGATCAACGAGAATATCTCCATTGATTAAGGACACCCGCATGAACATGACAAACTACATAAAACCGATTGGATTTATTTTACTGGCGAGCTTTATCTTCGGCTGGGCCGCGGTTCCCTCGCCGGCCGCCGAAGACCTGACATTGACCGGCGCCATTCAGGCGGGACTGCGAAACAACTTCGGTATCCTGATCTCGCAGCAGAATCTGGAAATCGCCCGCAACAACGACACCTGGGGCGCGGCAGGCCGTTACCCGGTCATCGATTTCACCCTCGGCCAGAACAATAGTTATACAGACAACGAGGAACGCTTCACCACAAACACTCTGGGCCCGGCCCTGACCATGCGCTGGACATTGTTCAACGGCTTTGGAATAAAAATCGCCAAACAGAAGCTGGCCCTCTTGAACGACATTTCCGAAGGGAACGCCGCCATTATGGTGGAGAACACGATCCAGGCCATCGTTTTAGCCTACCACAATGTATTGTTGCAGCAGGAGAAACTGGCGGCGGTAAAATCGGTGCAAACACTCTCCGAAGACCGGTTCGATTACATCAAAGACCGCAAAGAGATCGGCACAGCCTCCACATTCGATGAATTGCAGGCGAAAATCGCCTTTCTCGACGACACTTCCGCCGTATTGTTGCAGCAGTTTATTCTCAATTCAGCCCTCCGCAACCTCAATCTACTGCTGGGCCTCCCGGAAAACACAGATCACCTGCTGACGGACAGATTCGAGGCGCCTCTCAATGATTACGAAGCCGGGCCATTGCTGGAAAAAATGTGGGCTGGGAACAAAACTCTGCAAAACCAATATATCAGCCAACAAATTCTTCGCAAAGATGTCTCGTTGCAACGCAGCTCGTTATTGCCCACCCTCTCGCTCAATTCCGGCGCCGGCCTCACTTCGACCCGCCGCAAGTACGAAGGCCTCGAAGCCGCCACTTCCACCGCCTACAACTATTATGTCAATTTC
>JAHELQ010000785.1 GCA_024644125.1 Candidatus Aminicenantota bacterium
CCCCCCCCCCCCCCCGCAACCCAATGGGAAATGTAAAAATATTATTTGAAGGGAATGATGAGATTTCGCAAATTCAGATCAGCGAAGAAGAGGCTCCTCTACAGTTACTTCCTTTTATTAAAATTTACGATAAGTTGACTTTATTGATATTGGGACAAGGCGCTGATACCGATTGGCTGGACATCATCGAGCAGACAGAGACGATCAAGAATCCCCGATGGATAAAAAAGAACATTCCATTTATCGATACGGATGAAGCAAGGGAGGCGTTCACGTATCTATATTTAGGAACCGGGAAAAACGCTATTTTTAAGGCCGAATGGTTCAAGAAAGGACATCCTTACGCAGAAGGGCTTAACGCGAAACCGAGCGAATTCAAGAAGTGGTTGGATGAGGTTATTGAAAAACTACGCAAAAAAAAATAGTAGCAACGGAGAAAAAACATGAATATATTTGAATTGCATGAAGGGATGCCGCGGCAGGGGCCGGGGTTGAATGAGGTGACTGGGGAGGCGTTTGGTGTTGTTGAGGAAGAGCTGAAGGACGGCGCTATAATTTTGGATATTGGTTGTGGTAGCGGGATGCAGACGTTGGAGTTGGCGCGGTTGAGCGAGCGGATTGGCGCCACTGTTGTTGGGATGGATGTTCATGAGGCTTTTTTGCGGGATGTCTTGAGACGGAAGGCTGAGCAGGGAGTTGGCGATCGACTGGGTATTGTTCGAGGGTCGATGACGGCGATGCCTTTTTTGGACGGGAGTGTCGATTTGATTTGGTCCGAGGGGGCCATCTTTATCGCCGGCTTCGAACATGGGCTTCGGAGTTGGAGGCCGCTGTTGAAAGAGAACGGGATGATGGTGATCTCGGAGTTGAATTGGTTGACGGATGAGCGGCCGGAAGAGGTGTTGGAATTCTGGAAGCCAATGGGAATCGAAGTTGACACTGTGGAGAAGAATCTCGAGATTGTGATAAACGCCGGGTATGATCTATTGGGCAGCTTTCCTTTGGAGAATAAAGGTTGGTGGCAGGATTATTATACTCCGATGGAGAAGCGGATGAAAGAATTGAAGGAGATCCACGCCGGCGACCCTGATTCGATGCCGTTGATCGAGGGGATGTTGAAGGAGATCGAACTTTTCCGGCGTTATGGCGGCTCTTACGGATATCAATTTTATATCATACAAAAAACGTCGAATTAACGTATAACATTTTTTAGTGAAAAAGCTTTATTGCGAAGGAGATTGGTATGCGACGGATTATCGAGTGTTTGATTTTGGGGTTGATGGTGGCGGCGATTCCGGTGTTGGGCCAGGGGAAGAGTCAGAAACCTTATGCCAATTACCAGGAAGCGGAGGAGGTTTGCACGACCCTGTATTACGAAGGGAACTACGAAGAGGCCATCCGGGTGTTGAAGCTAGCGCAACGCGACTTCCCGGACAAATACGACGAGATCGTCTGGTCGCTGGCGGTAAACTATTGCCTCGACAGACAACCGCGGCAGGCGTTATCGGTGTTTGAAGAAGCCCTGGATCGCGGCGTGTGCATCCCGGACCCGCCGTTTTACAATTACTGGCAGTCTCTGGAAAAATACCCCGAATTCAAGAAACTGCGGGAGCGCAACACAAAATTGCGGCAGTTGACCCAGACCAAGAGCGAACCGGCCTTCGAAGTGATCTTGCCCAAGGAATACGACAAGGGCAAACAATACCCGTTGTTCATCGCGCTTCATGGTTGGGGCGGCAACAACGCCTGGTTCCGCATGTACTGGAAGTCGGAATCGCTCTCAAACAACTTCATCCTGGCCTTCATGCAGTCGTCGCAAGTGGTGAAGACCAACGGTTATTCGTGGGACGACATCCAAAAGGCCCGAAGCGAGGTTCGCTCGATGTACGATACCATCATCAGCGAATATCGCATCGACACGCGGCAAGTCTACATCGGCGGCTTCTCCCAGGGGGGCAAAACCTCCCTCGACATCGCCTTCGAACGAACGCTGCCCATCAAAGGCTTCATCCTCCTCTGCCCCGGCGGCGG
>JAHELQ010000262.1 GCA_024644125.1 Candidatus Aminicenantota bacterium
CGTTCAACACCCAGGCGCCGGATGCGGACATGCATGATAACACAGTCACAGTGAGCGGTACCGTTCAAATTTCCAACACCGGCGGAAACCAGGCCCATTCGAATATCCAGCCCTCTCTCGGACTCAATTACATTATTTGCCTGAACGGCATATTCCCGCCCCGCACCTAGGGGAATAAGGAGATCCAATGGAAGATTACATCGGAGAAATTAGAATGTTCGCAGGGGATTACGCCCCGCAAAACTGGGCCATTTGTGATGGGCGCCTTTTAAGTGTAGCTGAATATTCCCCACTCTTTTCTCTTTTGGGAAACCAATTCGGAGGGGATGGATATAATACCTTTGCATTGCCTGACTTGCGCGGCCGTTGCCCGGTCAGTTCTGGAAACGGGGCAAGCATGCATTGGTATCAGGGCATGATGGTCGGAACTGAAAATCAGTACATTGGCGCAGACCAACTGCCAGCCCACTCCCATCAGGCAACACCCAATTTAACAGGAAAATTACGCTGCAGCGACAACCTGGCCGACCACGTGTCGCCTGTGGGGAATACCCTGGGAAAATTCAAGGACAATGTCGATGTCTACAACTCCCTAACGCCAGATGCAGATATGCATGACAACACCGCCACTATCACCGGTTCAATCAACATCTCTTCCGCTGGTGGGAATCAGGCACACCCAAACATGCAACCCAGCCTGGCGATCAATTACATCATCTGCGCCCAGGGATTATACCCGCAGCGGCAGTAGCAATCGCGTAACCGGGAGGGAAAACCATGACGGGGAAGCGGCCGCTTCCCCCACGTCACAATTTTTAGGATCCCATCTTTACTTTTTCACTCAAATATTTTAAACTATAGCTTGACGTTTTTTTCAACGGAACCTACCTGGTCTTCAATGTATAAATTTCCTTAGAGAATTATCGCCAGAGAGGATTCGACATGCAACGCGCCGGAGTGTGAAACCGTTATCTAAATGACGATGAAACAGGAAATCTTAACAGCAGTGTTTGTTCACCGAGGCGTTACGAATAATGGCGTATACCTCGTCAGGCGAAAAGTCAATCAGACTCATCTCCGGGGCTACACGACTTTTCCATCGGGAAAAATTCTTAGCGAACCGCAAGCGCTGTTGGATGAGTGCAAGCGGAAATTTCCCGGGGTCGAACCGCGGATGATTGCGGCTTTATGCAAAATCGCGGAGAAAAAACTTGGAGTACAGTTCATGGACGCGTGGGATGCGGATATTGTGGCTGGAGTTCGCTATATCGGTCACGACAATGGCTTCGATTTCCCCCCCTATGACTGGACCAACCACTATCTGCTGGTGGAATTGAATAAAAGGATTCCTTTCAAAGCCGTGGGAAAAGAATTGGCTTATGGAAGTTGGATGCCGCCTTCGACAGCGATGCGTGAATTTGACGGTGGCGGACTCTTGATGGAACCATCCACTCAAAACCTTCTGGCCATTATGCGCTACGACCTGACAAACGAGTCCGGCGAGGATTTTTCGTTCCGGGTTGACCACGAGACAGAGGTCCCCTGGTTTCAGCCGTTTCCGGGAATTGTCCAATTGGTTCCCCGGGCCTGCACATTCCCCCCCATCAGCAGGACCAATAGTTTCATTGTGGGAGATCCCGGAGAGCGGCGATTCCTTATCGATCCCTCTCCAACCGGCGAAAACGAGTACCAAAAATTCCTTAATACACTGCGCCGCTTCCAATGGACCGACATCCTCATCACCCACCACCACCCGGATCACACTGAGCAAATCGCCCGCCTGCTGACCGAGATCCCCACTCCCGTCACCATCCATCAGGAAGCTTACCGGATCATAACCGGGAAGCACGGAAAAGATTGCCTGAAAGGTCTCGACATTCGCTTCGCATCAGACGGAGACGAAATCACCCACTGGCAAGGACAACCGGTGCGGACATATCATCTTCCCGGTCACTCGCGGGACCAATTAGGTCTCGCGCCGGATAACATGGCATGGTTCATGGCTGGCGATCTGGTGCTTGATAAGGGCACAGTGGTGATTCCGAAGGAAGAGGGCGATATGATCGAGTACGTGGCGTCGTTGCAACGAATCATCGACCTCGATCCGGCGGTGATATTCCCCTCTCATGGCATCGGGCAGGGTTCCCCCCAATCGTTGATAGAGGCGTTGGCACACCGGAGCTTCAGGGAACGGCAAGTGTTGGCCTATTACAAAAAAGGTCTCACACCGGAACAAATGGTAGACTATATCTACCTGGACCTCCATCCCTTCATCCGGCCCTTCGCGCTGGAAAACGTACTATCTCATCTCGACAAGCTGGAACAGGAAGGAAAGCTAGCGAGCTGCGGCTCCCAGGATACGCCTGATTACGGCGACTAACCGTTTGACGTGAGGGGATCTGAACACCGAGTGATGATCGCCGTCGATCACGTCCATCTCTAGCTTCTTACAATATGGATTCCAGTCTTCCGTAATGATATCGTTCGATTCTCTGGCGGCGATATAAGTAACGGGAGTTTCGATCGAACCTGCGGGTTCGTATGTCGATCGGGCCCGAATCAGGGTACGCCCCAGGTTTAGATAATAGAGAATACCCTCGACATCGAGGCCATCAAGCCGTGATAACCCTTGCATACCGTGATTTCTGGCAATCCGCGCCACCGATTCCGGTTCGACGCCGGATTCCCGCAAATACCCGGCGACCAATCGCCATAACTCAGTGAGCGATTCCGTATGCAGAGGAAGGAGGGATAGATCGGCGGTTTCAATGTAACGAGAGACGAATTGGTATTCGGAGGAGATCGAAAACTCTTCGGCGGGACTCCCCTTAAACATCTGTGGAGGCGGCGAATCCACCAACAATACCATAGATACCGATTGCCCGTCGTCTTCCAATTGCCGGGCCATCTCGAACACGATTGCGCCTCCCAAAGACCAACCCACCAGAGAATAGGGACCCTGCGGTTGTATCCCCTTCATCCTGGCGATATATTCCCGGGCCATGCCCTCGACTGTTCTATTATCGGGAGCAAGGCTCCGCAACCCTTCGGCTCTGATTCCCCAACAATTGAGATCCAGCTCCAGGGAGTTGACACACTCTATATAGCCGTCCACTTCGCCGGTGCCGTCGTGGACAAAAAACAGATTTCCGGCTTCGGAGGAACCTTCCTTGAGCGCCGCCACCCGGTCGTCGCCTGTATCTATGCCAGCGGGTCGCTGCTGAGCCAGAAATTGAGCCTGGGCTCTGACGGTTTGGCGGCGGAAAATTGTCGCTAACGGAAGGATCACTCCAAATTCCCTTCTGACTTTTGTGGCCAATTGCATCCCTTTGAGGGAATGGCCACCCAGATCAAAAAAACCGGTGGTCACGCCGATGCGAGCTTCGTCGATTCCCAATACCTCCGCCCAAAGTGCCGCCAGACGACGTTCGGTACCACTGGACGGAGCTTCGACCTCATCTGCGGCTTCGAGTTCCGGTTCCGGCAAGGCGCGGCGGTCCACTTTGCCGTTATGGTTGATGGGCAATTTATCCAGCAACACAATATAGGAGGGAACCATAAAATCCGGGAGATTCCTTCCCAATTCCTCTTTGAGAGTGTGGCTGTCAAGGGAGGCCGCTGTGCCCACATAAGCGCATAAATAACGTTCCCGCTGCTGGGTTTCTTTGGCCAGCACAACCGCTTCGTCGATGCCGTCGATCGAGAGCAACTGATTCTCAATCTCCCCCAATTCCACACGGAAGCCACGAATCTTTACCTGAAAGTCGAGACGGCCGAAAAACTCCAAAATCCCGTCCGCCCTATACCTGGACAAATCACCGGTATGGTACAACCGGTCTTGGGCCTTATGGGGATTATTCACAAAACGCTCCGCCGTCAATTCCGGCCGGTTCAAATAACCACGGGCCACTCCATCCCCGCCGACGCACAATTCGCCTGAAACTCCAACCGGACATAAATGCAAATCGCGATCCAGAACAAACGCGGTGGAATTGGCGATAGGCCGGCCGATAGGTATGCTATCCGGGTAATCTTGCCGGATGGTATGGGTGGTGGAATAACACGTATTTTCCGTAGGGCCGTAACCGTTGATAATTGTCAGCTCTGGATAATGGCGGCGCAGACGGTTGATGTGATAGGGCGACAACGCGTCGCCGCCGCTGATGATACGGCGAAGTCCCTCGAAGATGTCGATATCGTACTGGGACATCTGGTTGAACAACGCCACGGTCATCCACATGGTGCCGATATCCAACCGGCGAATCAGGCTCTTGATATGCCGCGGCGACAGGATTTGATCCAATGGCGCCACACACAGGGTCAAACCATTCAATAACGCCCCCCAAAACTCATACGTCGAGACATCGAATTCCAGGGCCGCGGTTTGCAAAAATCTATCGCGGGGTAAAAATTCCATATAATCTGTATTTTTCACCAGGCGAACCACGCTGCGATGTTCCACCATC
This sequence comes from Candidatus Aminicenantota bacterium, assembly GCA_024644125.1. Lineage (GTDB taxonomy): Bacteria > Acidobacteriota > Aminicenantia > UBA2199 > UBA2199 > JAHELQ01. Next base: position 4,467 of record JAHELQ010000262.1, read on the forward strand.
ACTCCTTTCGGCATGCCAGTGGAACCCGAGGTATAAAGAATATATGCCAATGAGCGGGAGTTGACGCAAGCATCGGCCTGCAGTCGCCGCCCAGCCCCAATCACCGGTTGATCCGCCTGCAACCGGATAATTTTCCGGCGGGAATGGCCCGGATCTTGAAAATCGACAATATTGTCGGTGATCAAGAAGCGGGCGTCGCTGTCGTCAAGAATATAGGCAATTCGCTCCGGCGGGTAATCGGAACTGATGGGCATATAACCGCCGCCGCATTTCAAAATGGCCAGCAAAGCGGTCGCCACACTGGCGGTGCGCCCCATCATCACGGCTACCACTGCTTCGAGACTACATCCTTCGCTTCGAAGTTCCGTCGCCAAAAGACCGGACTGGCGATGAAGCTCTCGATAACTCACGAAAAGATCTTCGGAAATCAGCGCCGTCCAATCGGGGGTGCTCTCCGCCTGCCGGGCAAACAACCCATGCACCGAAGCCTGGCTCGGATAATTGGTGGCGGTATCGTTGAATTCCTCCACCAGCAACCGCCGTTCCCTGTCAGACAGGATTGAAATGTCTCCCAAACGGGATTGGGGCGCGTTGAGCGCCTCGTCGATCGCTTTGCTGAAATAGCCGATAAAACGGCAGATAGTATCGCGCTCAAACAAGCGGGTGCAATATTCGACGTTAAATTCTACCCCCCGCAGGGTTTCAGCGGCAGTCCAGGTCATATCGAAGCGCGAAACGCTTCCGGGGCCGTCTTCAATATCAAGAGCTTCACTATCCCCCTCTTCGACGCCGGCTGCGATACTCGAACCGGTATTCTGCAATACCAGCATGACGTCAAATAGAGGATTCCGACCGGCATCGCGAGTCAAAGACAATGTTTCCACCAGGTCTTCAAACGGAAGATCCTGATTATCGAAGGCCTGAAGGGTTCTCTCTTTGACATGATCCAAAAATGTCGAAAGCGTTTTTTCCCTGGTGGGAAATTGCCGAAGCGCCAGGGTATTGACGAACATTCCGATGATGCCTTCGAGATCCGCGTGCCGCCTTCCGGCGACCGGCGTTCCAATAACAATGTCCTCCTGGCCGCTGAGTTTGGAAAGCGTTATCGCGAATACAGCCTGGAGCGTCATGAACAACGTGACGCCGTGGATTTGAGACAATTGCCTCAATATCCGGGCTCGCTCCGCACCAATTTTAAATACCACCGAGGCGCCTTCGAAGCTCTGGAATTCCGGCCTTGGAAAGTCAACGGGCAACGAGAGCGCTGGTAGGTCTCCGGAGAATGAGTCGATCCAAAAAGATCGCTGTTTGCGAATATCCTCGGACACCTCCTCCGATTGTTGCCACACGGCAAAATCTTTGTATTGAAGCCGCAGCTCCGGTAGCTCCCGTCTCTCCAATAGCGAAAAGAACTCGCGTTGCAAAATCTCCATCGACGCGCCGTCGCTGATGATATGATGCATGTCCATGAGCAACAGATGGTGGTTCTCCTCGAATTTGACCAATCCCCCCCGCAAGAGAGGCGCCTCTCCCAGGTCGAAGGGACGGATAAACCTCCGCAACAGGGCATCCGGGGATACCGGAGCCACACCTAAAGCCAGATCTTCGTAAAAAAGGCGAAACTCCACCTGAAGGTGGATCCTCTGGGCAGGCCTGTCCCCCACCGATAAAAAAGAAGTTCTGAAACTTTCATGCCGCTGGATCAACCGCCCGAGGGTCGCTTCTATCCAGGCGGGATCTATCTTCCCCCGCAAATGGGTGGATCGGGGGATATTGTACACCGTGCTATTGGTATCCATTTGTTGTAGGATAAACAGCCGCCGTTGAGCCGGGGAAAGAGGATAGTATTCCCGTTTTTCGACCGCTTCGAGCGCGTGAAATTGGTGTTTACCGGATAGGGCAATGTATTGCGCAAGTCCCCGGATGGTGGGATTGTTGAAAATTTCCGGCAGGGGTATACGGATGTCCAGTTGCCTATGGATGCGCCCGGCTAAAATTGTCGCCCGCAACGAATGCCCCCCCAGATCGAAGAAGTCGGCGAGGACGCTAATCTCTGTTGGTTCGATGCCCAGGATATCTGCCCAAAGGGAGGCCAGTGTTTTTTCCACCGGAGATTCGGGCGCCTGATAATCGGCAGCCGCCGGGCGTTCCGGTTCCGGCAACGCCCGCCTGTCCACTTTTCCATTGGCGGTGAGGGGGAGTTTGTCCATCCGGACCACATGCGAAGGAATCATGTAATCGGGAAGAGAATCGCTTAATATTGCTTTTATATCCAGATCTTCATCGCCGGAAGGCACAATGTAAGCGCATAAGTACTTCTGATTATCCGGCAATTCCCTGGCCACTACCGCCGCCTCGGCGATGCCGCCGATAGCCAGGAGGCGCGCCTCGATCTCTCCTAACTCGATGCGGAAGCCGCGGATTTTCACTTGCGAATCGATACGCCCCAGGAATTGGATCGTACCGTCCAGAAGAAAGCGGGCCAGATCGCCGCTGCGGTAGATGCGACCTGCGCCGGTAAAAGGGTTGGGGATGAATTTTTGCTCCGTCGAGGCGGGCGAATTTAAATAGCCGCGGGCGACACCGTCGCCGCCGGTCCAGAGTTCGCCGGGCACTCCGGTGGGTTGGGGACTACCCTGGGCGTTGACGATATAGACAGTGGAGTTGGCGATGGGTTTCCCGATGGGTATCGTGAATTCGTAATCCTCGTTGATGGGATGGGTGGTGGAGAAGGTGGTGTTTTCGGTGGGGCCGTAACCGTTGGTCACCGACAGGGCCGGATAGTTCCGTCTTAAAAGATTGATGTGGTAAGGCGAAAGAGCGTCGCCTC
>JAHELQ010000263.1 GCA_024644125.1 Candidatus Aminicenantota bacterium
TGCCTGGCCGGAGTCGAGGAGATCCGTTATCCGAATTTCCGCGTCATTGTAGTTGACGACGGTTCGAGCGACGGCTCCTCAGAATATATCTCGCTCCATCACCCAGACGTGATTCTATTGGCAGGCAATGGCGATTTATGGTGGTCGGGCGCTGTCAACCGCGGAATCAGCCGTGCTCTCGATTGTGGAGCCGATTATGTTTGCCTCCTCAACAACGACAACCGGTTCGATCCCGGTTTTCTCGACGCGTTGGTCCGGACCGCGATCCTCGAAAACGCCGATTGCGTATGTTCAAAAGTCTATTACCAGGATTCGAAAAATGTTTTTTTCGCAGGCGGCGTAACCAATGCTTTAGGTGAGTTAAAAATGCTTCAGGGATCGGACGATTCCGAGTTCAACACCATAAAAGAAGTTCGTTGGACAGGAGGAATGGGAGTTCTTTATAAGGCCGGAGTGTTCGAATCGATCGGCTTGTTCGACGAAAAGAACTTCCCACAATATTTTGGCGACGCGGACTTCAGCTACCGGTTAAGAAAGAACGGGGCAAGAATTTTATTCCAACCGAAAAGTATCGTCTTCAATGATATAAAAAACACCGGCCATTCCTATCGCACAGGAAAACTACAGGACCTGGCCCGCACTCTTTTTTCGAAGAAATCTCATTTAAACGCCTATATTTCAGCAAAATTTTATTTCAAACACTCGCCGTGGACTGCGCCCGTCATTATGGCGAAGCGGCTGGCCAGAACCTTTGCCGGATACCTAAAAGCGCTGGCGACACGAAGAAGCGAACAAAACTCATGAATATTCTCCTGGTTGAGCCTACTGGCCGCAATAGCCACTATCATTATGTGCGCGCGTTATTCGACCGCCTCGTCAAGAGAGAATGCGAAATCCTCGTGTTAACCTCTTCAGAATACAATCACCCGAATTATCTAAACCATCTCCACCGGCTGACCGACCGCCCCCTATTCCAATGGCCGCTGATTGGTCCGCTCCTGCGCGCAGGCGACAGGCTTTTCAAAATATCCCGCAACTATATTATAGTACTGCTAACTATCAGGCAAACGCATTCACGCATCGTTCACTTCCAGGTGCTGCACTATCTTTACCTGCCTCTCTTATGGCTGGCCAAAACTATCGTTCCATTCACCATTGTCTACACCCCCCACAATATCGGCGCCCATTACCGCAACAAATGGCTTCAGAACAGTCTAAACGCACTATTATTCAAACTGTGCCACCGCTCTATCGATTTTTTTGTGGCGCACACCTCTTATCACGCTAAAGAACTGACGGACATTGGCATTGCCCCGGAGAAGATCACGATCATCCGGTACGCGCCGCATATGACCGGGCCGGTTGACCTCTCGATCCGCGATCGTCATTCAATACTGTTCGCAGGGAGTATTCGCCGAAACAAAGGAATCGAACATTTCCTGCAAGCGTTAAGACTGTTGGATCGCTCGCTGAAGCAGGAGAAACCGGAGATTCGGCCCACGATTCTGATCGCAGGGCAATCGCGAGACGTGATCATTGCCAGCGATATTGAAAAACTGAAGCTTGAATGCCTGGGTTTGAAGATTATATTCGAAAACCGGTTCATTCCCGCAGATCAATACCACCGCCACTTTAATAGGGCGCAAATTCTGGTTCTACCCTACACTCGCGATTTCAAGAGCCTTAGCGCGGTACTGCTGGACGGCTATCATTACGACAACGAAATTATCGCCACAGACGTTGGGGCGAATGGCGACATCATCAGGCAAGAATCCACAGGTATCCTGGTGGAACCAGGGGATGCCGAAGCTATCGCCCGCCAACTTCTGCGCGTCTTGAAAAACGGACCTGACAAAGCTCACAGCCGCAACCGGCGACAGGCCATCGAGACCATTTACAATTGGGACATAATCGCCGATCAAACATTCAGTCTCTATAAAAAAATCGCCGGCCGTCATAAAACCGGAACCGATGAAGAAGATTAAAATCTTATTGGTCGGCTACCTCCCCCCTCCAACCGGCGGCGTGAGAGTATTGTTCCGCCAACTGGCACTGGAACTGAAACAAACGGATGATGCGGAAATCGCCATCATCAGCCTGACAGGGAAAGCCCGCAGTGCTCCCTGGAAGCTGGCGTCGTTGTGTTGGGGAATGCTGCGGGCATTGATTCAGTGCTTCAGAGTGGATGTGGTCACTCTTCACCCAACAAACCAGGCGCTGGCGATTGCCGGTCCGCTACTCTTCCTGGCTTGCCGGTTATTGGGAAAGCCTTTTGTCGTGAGAAAATTTGGCGGGTCGTTCCATGAAACCGTCCGTTCCTATCCGGCTATAATACGCACTATATTGAAGGCCACAGTATTCAAGGCAGACCTATGGCTACTGGAAACTCATTTCCTGGTAGACCATTTCAAAAATTACTTCCGACACGTTGCCTATTATCCCAACAACAGACCCGAACTAAAACGTTCCACCCCGGCATCCGCCAGGGCGAAGCGATTTGTTTTTATCAGCCATATCCGCGTCGGCAAAGGGGCGATTGAGCTTTTTGAAATATCCGACCACCTCCCGCCTGGATGCCGCATCGATATATACGGCCAGCCTGGATTCGATATCCCGGAATCACAAATCATGAAGCTCGCATCCCTGCACTCCGCCCACTACAAGGGACCGGTACCCTTTGAGAAAGTGCCTGAAATATTGCAACGTTACGATGTCCTGGTGCTTCCCACCCGTCTTCAGACGGAAGGTTATCCGGGCATCATTCTTGAGGCGTATTCCTGCGGAATGCCGGTTATCGCGTCAAATTGCGGCGCCATTGGCGAGATTGTCGATCTCCAATCGGGATTACTGGTGGAACCCGGGAATCGACAACAACTCCAGCAGGCTATTATAAAAATACATAATGACGATTCCCTCTTCCACCAATTGCAGGAGGGAGCGATCAAAAAAGCGGCCCAATTCTCCAGTCATTTTTGGACCGGTGAATTTCTTCGGTTTTGCAAGGAGCTTCATGAAAAAAACAATGTCGGACAATCCGGTTGACCGCCCAATCTTTATAATTGGCGTGGGCCGCTCCGGCACAACCCTGATGCAGAGTATGTTGCATGCGCACCGGGACATCGCGTTCACTCCGGAAACCCATTTCGTCCGTCGCTACCTGGCCCGGCCGGCCATGCACCGCTTAATTCGCACCGGCCATTCAGAAACATTTCTTAAAATTATTCGCGAAGACAGCGATCTAAACCGCCTGGGCTTCGATTTCGCGGAAATTGTCTCCGCCCTGAAAAAAGAGAACGCACTCTCATTGCCAGCATTTTACAGATATTTGCTTGACAAGTGGCGGCAAACCAAACAATGCCCGTACATTGGGGACAAGGACCCGAAAAACATCGAATATCTCAACACAATCTACGACTTCTTCCCCGGAGCCTTTATCATTCACGTGATTCGTGACCCGCGGGCAGTAGTTCTATCGCGCATGAACGCCGAGTGGAGCAAGCGCCGGAGCTTTCTCTCCCATGTGGTGGTTTACAATCTTCAACTCCAAAAGGGAAGACGCGAGGGACGGCGGCTATTTGGCAACCGGTATATGGAGGTCGTATACGAGGATCTGGTCACCAAACCTGAGGAAGAGTGCCGTCGTTTATGCCGCTGGTTGTCAATTCAATACGATCCCGAAATGTTGAATTTTCATAAAACATCCCACCAGATCATCAAGGGTCGCGAGACTCTCTGGAAAAGCGAGTGCTTCAAGCCTGTCCAACCGGAAAACAAAGATAAATGGTCCGGCGCTCTCAGCCGAAAACAAATTTGCTTGATCGAGACGCTGACCTACGATCATATGCTTCATTTCGGATACCGGCAGAGCGGATATTTAAAAGACCGTCGCCCATTTGCAGCGATAATCCACTTGTTGGCGCGGTTTGGGATGTGGAAGTTGGAGATTGCCTACCGTTTGCTTCACCGGCTTAAATACAAAGCAGTACAGATGCAACTACAAAGACATGAATCCTGAACTCCAATTTCATTCATTCCAATCGGGTATCCTGTGGGCCTCCGGTGGCAGCCACATTTTATCGAGCGGTGATTATGGAGGTAATTTTACCAGATATGCCAGAGTGCCGGCAGGTCCGTTAATTCAATTATTCCCATTGCTAAGACGATTTTTACGCAACGGGATCCATCATATCCTCCCCATCTCCGACCGGCGGGTCATGGTGGTTTTAAAAGGGCGGTTTATTTTTCTAGAAGATGGAAAAATCTGCAACACCCATGTCGTTGACAGGGGAAGCCGACCTCTTCGCAGCGGCATTTGTCTTCTTCCCGGAGGCACACTAATTTATGGAGATTATTGGAGCAATCCCGGGCGCGAACCGGTCAGATTGCATATCTCCACCGACGAAGGCAAAAATTGGGAGATCCTCTGGCAATCGGAAGCCGGACAAGCCCGCCATATCCACCTGGTCCAGCCGGTGTCAGGTTCCCCCGCAGCCATTTACTTCAGCACCGGAGATCTGGATCAGGAGGTCGCACTCTTCAGGTTAAACACCCAGGATGGCCGCGTTGCAAAAATAGGCGGAGATAGCCAGGCGTGGCGCATGGTCAGCCTGATCCAGCTTGACGACGTTCTCTACTGGGGGAGCGATTGTGAATATGAACAAAACCATATTTACCGATTCGATTTGAACAATCGAGAATTACAGCAACTGCAAGAGATTCCCGGCCCTGCCTATTATTCAACCCGGGACTCAAAGGGATTTTTCTATATCGCCACCACAGTGGAGGACTCAAAACGCCACCGGGCCGCTATTCTTGTTTCAAAAAACGGATTCCGGTGGGAAACCATCCGTACATTCAAAAAAGATCCCTGGCCTCCAAAGCTTTTCGGCTACGGAATCATTGAATTCATTCATGGACAGGAAAAAATGGAAACGTTACTATACAATATAAAGGGATTACTGTAAAATGAGAGATAACCATGAAATTTCGTTTACATTGGCACACAATTAGACATCTGAAACCAAAGCAGATTTTCTTCCGTTTGTATTACTCCTTCCGTCGTACCATTAGAAGGCTATTAGGCTTCCAATACCGTTACTTCGTTGAAAAAAGCGTAACTCCATTGGATTTTCCAGACACCATCACTGCCCAAAAGTTATACGAGAATCACGCTTTCCACTTTCTCAACATTCACCATCCCATGCCGGAAAATGGGAAAATCGATTGGAACTTCACCGGATACGGCAAACTCTGGAATTACCATCTCAACTACTTCGACTACCTCACCCAAAAAGATATCTCGTTCGATAAAGGCCTTCAGTGGATCGACTCGTTTATCCACCAATTCGAAATCAATCGTTGGGGGTGCGAACCATATCCCACCTCTCTCCGCCTCATCAATTGGATCAAATTTTTCAACTCCAGAGAATCTGGCAAAGAACTCCTGTGCATCGCTTCCTCAAACGCTTTTCTTTACAGTCAAGCCCTGATGTTGAAGGATAACCTCGAATACCACCTGATGGGGAATCATCTCCTTGAGAATGGCTTCGCCCTATTATTCGCGTCTCACTATTTCAACGACGCGCCACTGTTCCGTTTGGCGAAAAAAATCCTTAAACAGGAATTGAAGGAGCAGATTCTTCCTGACGGAGGGCACTACGAACGTTCCCCCATGTATCAGCAAGAGTTGCTTTTCCATCTCCTTGACTGCGTAAATCTTATGACACGAAACAATCTGTTCCCGGGGTCATTTACCGATTTCTTGATCGACACCGCGCGACGGATGCTGGATTGGCTCGGAAATATGACATTCGCCGACGGCAGCATCCCGCTCTTCAACGATTGCGCCAATGGGGTCGCGCCTTCCACCCCGGAGATCATGGATTACGCCGAGCGTCTATCCATAAACACAAACGACACCGGAGCGCGCCTCCAACTTTCGGCAAGCGGCTATCGCCGAATCACAAAACCCGCTTACGACATAATTCTGGATGTCGGAGATATAGGTCCCGATCACCAACCGGGCCACGCCCATTGCGACACACTCAGTTTTGAAATGCAAATCGACAGACGGCCGGTTTTCGTCGATTCCGGCACCTCCTCTTACGAAGAATCAGAAGCGCGAAAAACCGAAAGAGGAACCGCCGCCCACAATACAGTCTCGATCGAGGAAGTCGAACAAAGTGAAATCTGGGACAATTTCAGGGTGGCCAGACGGGCCCACGCCCGTATTCTCCTGGAAGAGGCAAATCGCATCGAGGCGAAGCATTCGGGTTACAAGCGCATCGGCGCAGTGCATAGACGCCGCTTTGAATTTGCCGATCAAAAAATTACGATCACCGATATCATCAAGAGCAGGAATATCTATAATTGTTACGCATATTTTCATCTCCACCCCGATGTGATCGCCACCATCGACGGACATTTAGTGCACCTCGATAATTACGCGCGACTTCGCTTCAAAAATTTTGGCCATATCTCGCTGACCGACACCTATTATTCTCCCGAGTTCAATATTCGCATCCCTAATAAAACGATCCGGGTTCATTTCAATTCCTTTCATCCCCTGCAAACCGAAATTTTCATCTTATGAAGAAACACATTCTTTTGGTCTCCCAATATTTCCCTCCGGACATCACGGCCGCGGCGTTCCGTATCGGCAGCTTATGCGACTTTTTGCGCCGCCACAATTACCAGGTTACCATTCTGACCTCCCATCCCCATAAAACGAGTCCCACCAATTTTGTTTATCCGCCGGAGAGCGCCGGCGACAACCCGCGTGTTTTGCGGATCAAGATCCCGAAGTCCGGGTATATCGCGCAGTACCTGACCTTTATCATTTCCGGTTTCCTAAAAATATTTCCCATCATGATAAAAGACCGGGTGGATGTCGTGTTCGCCACCTCCCCCCCCCTCAGTGTTTTTTTTCTGGGTTTTATGCTTTCACGTCTGAAAAGAGCCCCCCTGATTATGGATATCCGCGATTTGTGGCCTGATACTCCGGCGGCTCTAGGTAAAATGAGGGATGGCTCATTAGCTCACCGTTTCTTCAAGCGTTACGAATCCTTCATGTACCGGAGCGCTCACTGGATCACTTGCGTATCGGCACCCATGAAGGAAGAAATCTCCCGTATATCGCCGAAAAAAACCACGGTAATCTACAATGGGATCCCGGAAGTGTCCATAACCAGAACGCCCCCCGCTCGAAACCTTCAAGGTAACCAAGAAACTCCCATCCAGGTATATTACTACGGCAATATAGGACTGGCACAGGGTCTGGACACTTTGATCGACGC
>JAHELQ010000786.1 GCA_024644125.1 Candidatus Aminicenantota bacterium
AGGATTCCGCTTCCACGACGAGACTTAAGAATTTTTTACCTTTTTCCGCCAATTGGTTTTTGTAGAAATCTCCACCCTGGCTGTTGGCTTTTTTTACCCGCTGCTTCAATTTAGTGAATAACTCCGTATAAGTAGAGTAGTTTACAATACCAAGGGTATAAAACCGTTGTAAAATCACAAATCTGCTGACGCGAAATTTTTTTGATAGCTCGCTGATTTGATCAAGGGGATCCGTGAAGGAGGAATCGCTGATTGCGCGCTTCATGTGTTTGTCCGGTACCAGGAATTGTCCAGCGAATTCATTGCAAAGATGTTCTTCTGCAACGTCCGGTTCGACAGTGTGTTCGATGGTTTCTTCAGGAATACAAATTCCTGGTTCATCTGTCAGGATATGGCAATACTCGTGGAATAACGTGAATATTCTACCGTTGGCGCTATCCTTCGAGTTAATGACAATGGCGGGAGGATATCCCGGTTTTACTAATGAAAAACCGCGAATTTCATCCATTGGCATCGATTCCTGGAAGACAAAAATCCCCTGGTTCTCAAGGTATTGGCGCCAATTTTTCAACGCTTCCCAGTTGCTTCGCCACGAGTATTGTTCGTCTATTGAAAGTTTCCTGAGACCGTCCACAATCCGGTCGATCGCATGCTCGACGAAGCGAATTTTGGGAGTTTTTCCGATCGCGTAGCCGAGGTCTGCCAGTAAGTCTCCTGCGACCGATTGATAATATCTGGTCTTTCTTATTGCGAGAAGTGATTCTTTGGTCAATGGAAAGTCGATGCCGGTGCGAGCGGATCTAAAATCTCTGGGAATAGGTGATTCCTGAGGAACCTGTTGCATAAAAAACACAGGTAATGGACGTTTGAATAGATGGGATAGGCTGCGTAGTCGTGAGATCGAGGGAGCGCTCTGACCGGATTCCCATTCCTTGTACTTATCGATTTTTACGTTGACTGTTCTTGCCGCTTTGTCAATATCGATGCGCAGGCTCTCTCGCGCCCATTTTAGCACGGCTGGATTGATTGGGGCTTTTCTTGCGCTCGTCTCCATGATTTTTTCCTTCTACAAATAATAATCTAAACTAAATCAAATCTATAGTCGACAACCTGAATTTATTTCTTGACTGATTGAAGTCGTGCTAGATCCAGCGTTTGAACCAGGATGTCCATTTGCCGGATGTCTTGATGATCATTGTGGGTTTGTCGGATTGACAGGCGATGGTATGGGAGATGGAATCGCGGGCGGCCTGGTAGAGGAGGGGATCGCGGGTTGAGCCGAGAATCATGAGGTCATGCTCGTTGGACTCTTTGATGATGGCGTCGGTAACCGACGGGTTGTCTGCGCATTTTGCCCGGATACGGCTCGTATCGATAGTGGTTCGGCTTTTGACGGCTTCCAGCAACTCTCCCGGCGTGATGGCTGGATTGGAGTTGTTGACCGCGAAGACGGTAATCTCGCTATCGTCCCGTTCGGCGAAAATTCCCGCCAGGTCGAGGGCGAAATCGACATGCGGGCCGCCGCCCCATGGAATCAAAATTCGTTTGAAGGGATTGTTGTGGAAATTTTTCAGCACCACCACATTGGAGGGAGACCGTTCTAGCATGGTGTCAACGATACTACCCAGCCGGAAGCCCTGGTTTCTTGGTTTGCCGTGCCAGCCCATGATCAGGAGATCTGTTTTTTGTTCTTTGACGGCGCTCAAAATTCCCCGGGCGATGTTGCGGCAATAACGGATGGTGGTGTCGATGGGAAACTGCATCACAAAGTACATCATCGTCTCCATGATGCCTTCCCTCCCTTCCACCGCGAATTTTTCCGCGTCGGAGAGGGAAACCTGTTCCGGCACCGGCACCATGTGCAACAATTTCACGCGGGCATTTTTTGCTTCGCTGATCAGGTAGGTAGTGCGAACCATTTTGAGGGCGTTGTCCAGGTTGGCGACCGAGACCACAATCCGGTAATGGTCGGATTCAGGAGCGTCATTCTCTTCCAGCACCTGGATTTCATCGGCGGAGGGAA
>JAHELQ010000264.1 GCA_024644125.1 Candidatus Aminicenantota bacterium
CCCCAAAGAACCATCCCCTTCAAAAACGGCCGCTTCAACGTCTACAACCACCTCGGCTTCACCTTCACCGAAAAAGCCGGCAAAGTCCACTCCCACATCTGGTACGAACCCCATTGAACCCTCTTCAAGGACAACTAGTCCTGCTTCCCGTACTGGTTGTACAGTATCACGTACTGGGTGTACGGTAACTCGTACAGATTGTACGGTCACAAGGACTCGTTGTACGGTATCACGTACTGAATGTCCTGCTTCCCGTACAGAGTGTACGGCGTCACGTACAGATTGTACGGGCACAAGGACTCGTTGTACGGCGGGAATAAAAAAAGCACTTGATTCTATAACAAAAGCAAGTGATTTTGCTTCCGAAGCAACAAATTTCACTTTCCCCTTCACTTCATTCACGACATAGAACTTGAGATCGCCCCCGGAGTTGTGTTATAACTATATCCAGGCGCATCGAGCGTCGAGACATTCCGGAGGTGAAGCGATGAAAGGGATATATTTCAAGAGAATTGGAATAGGTGTGGCATTGTTTCTGGTTGCCGTGTCATGGTTGACGGCGCAAGGAAATCAGGGACGCAGCGAAGCGGATCAGCGGTTGTTGGAAGATATTGTCGCCGCGTACGAAACGCTGGGGGAACGGGGATTTTCCGATTATATCAAACGGGAAGGGGGAAAATTCCATGACAATTTTCTCATCAGACTCGCCCGCTGGGGGCGGTTTTGTAAGAGTTGCGAATGGCTCAAAATCGCCGAACAGGCCATCAGGGCCAAAGGATCGGAACATTCCCTGGCCTATGTGTTGGTGGCCAAGGGTGAATCCTACTTGACTCGTGAGATGGATGTGGCCCTCGCCGCTCTTGACGAAGCGATCGGTTTGTTGGCCAAATATAATGATAATGTAATGCTGGGTTCGGCGTTTCGAAAAAAAGCCATTATTGTCAGCGCATATGAGGGTATCAACGCTGGCATCTGGATGTTAAAAAAAGCTGTTTCGTTTTCTCAAGCCGCCAATGATATAGAGAATCTGGGCTTTGAGTATTTGCAACTGGGCATGGCTTACCACCAGTTAGGAAAGTCTGGCGAGGCGTTCGAATATCTTGAGAAATCCTTTCCCTATCTCGAGAAATCCCAAAATATTAGAGGTATGGCGGCGTACAGAATCTATATGGGCCGCATTTATCTTGAAAATGACGATTATGAACAAGCTGAAAGATTTTATTTGCAAGGGAGCGAATTGTACAAAAAAATAGGAGCGGCCGGCGGCATCGGCGAATGTATGAAGGGAGTGGGGGATGTTTACTTTTTCCAGGGTGATTATAGCCGGGCCAACGAGTATTACGATATAGCCGAGATGAACTTGTGGGAGTCGAGCTCCATGATTTTGATCGGTGATATATATCTCAATAAAGGGGAGATGTATGGACATGAAGGCGACTATTTAGAAGCGTTCGGTTGTTACAATCACGCCCTTCCTATTTATCGCGAACTCCATGATGTTATCGGGCAAGGGGATGTGCACAAAAAGATTGGCGATATTTTTATATTGTCCAATCAATATGATGAGGCAAGTCAATCATATCTGGAGGCTCAGAACTTTTATGAAACGCAGGACGTGAGTGTCCGTATGGGAGATGTGTTCAAGCGCAGGGGCGATATCCTTCTGTTTCGCAAACAATATGACCGGGCAGAACAGATGTTTGAGAAGGCCCTTGAATACTATTGTGTAAATGAAGAATCCGTCGGTCTGGGGAACACCTACAAAGCCCTGGGGGATGTGAACTATGAAAAAGGGGACGCCTCTAAGGCTTTGGAGTATTTTTATCAGTCGTTGATATTTTATGAGCAAGGGAAAAACCTGATTGGTCAAGGTGTGGCCTATTCCAGAATCGCGGATGTCGAGCATAGACGTGAAAACCTGGAAAAGGCGTTGAAACACTATGACCGGGCCATTGTGTTTCACCGGAGGGCCGGCGACATCGATACCGAAAGTTTGACCCGCTTCGAGCGGTCGTTTGTACTGGAGCGGATGGGAAAGATTACCGAGGCCAAACAGGAATTTCAAATGGCGCTCGATTTATTCGAGTTGTCGCGGACAAGAGCCGCGTTCCATTCTTTAAAAGAAGGCTATATGAAGAATGTTCTTGACTTCTATCAACATATCGTGCGATTCATGTTGAGGCGCGGGTTTAAAGAAGAGGCCTTTCGCCCCGCAGACGCCATGAAGGCGCGGCTCTTTTTGGACCAATTGGCCGAAGGACGCACACCGCTAAAAAAGGGACAGGCGCCGGAGTTGGCAGAAAAGCATAACCGCTTAATCGCCCAACTTTCAGACGTGCGACTGGAACTACACCAAACCGATTCAAAAGACAAGCGGACGCTGGCCCGGCTGGAACAACAGAAAAATGATATCCAGGCGGAATTGGACCGGTTGATGATTACCATCCGCTCTGAAAATCCGGTTTACAGCTCCGTTCACTATCCTCAACCGATGACGCTCGACGTATTGGGAAAAACACTCAAACCAAACGAGACACTGGTTCAATACGTCGTCACTCCCGAAAAAATCTTCGCCTTCGTCGTCTCGCAAAAGCGTTTCAAAATCGTCCCCCTCAAGATTACGGTAGAAGAGTTTGGCGATAGAGTGAACCAATTGAAGAGACTTCTGAGAGATTCCGAAGCAAATCAAAAAACGCTGAACCGGATAGCCCTTATTCTTTATAGAGGAATTTTTCGGCCTCTGGAAAAACATTTGAGCGAATCAAACGATATCATCATTGTCCCCGACGGCGGACTCGCCCTCATCCCTTTTGAATCGTTGATCACGGAACGGTTCAATGAGGGCAAGCGTCCAAAATATCTGATTGAAAAATATAGAATCAACTACATCCAGAGCGCGTCGGTTCTCAAAATGGTAAGGGACCACTATCAACGGCCAAGCAAAACCAACCGCTTCATCGGCTTCGGCGACCCGGTGTACGATTACGAAAATTTTTCGCAAGGGAAACCGGAAAAAAGTTCCGGGATACCACACCGTGGGGATGACAATGAAAAGATTCTCAGGGGAAACTATCGACGGGGAGGTGGAATATATGACCGCCTCGAAAATTCACATATTGAATTGACAAGCATTGGAGATATTTTTACGGAACTCGAAAACGGCGAGAGCGTTCTTCGCTTGCGTGACCAGGCATTGGAGGAAGAGGTGAAATCCAACACCATGAAAGATTACGACTACATTCACCTCGCCTGCCACGGCCTACTATCCGACGATTTCCAGAGCCTCGTCCTCTCCCAAAACATCCCCACTCAAACCGACAACGGCTTCCTCACCCTCAACGAAATCATGAACTGTAAATTCAACGCCAAACTCGTCGTCCTCTCCGCCTGCCAATCCGGCGCCGGCAAACTGGAAAAAGGCGAAGGCGTCACCGGCCTCACCCGCGCTGTCATGTACGCCGGAACCCCGGCCGTCATCGCCAGTCTCTGGACAGTGGACGACAAAGCCACGAAGGAGTTGATGATTCGGTTTTACGAGAATCTACTCAAACACAAGATGTCCAAATCCGAAGCGTTGCGGCAGGCGAAGATTTCGCTCTTGGAATCGAAGCAGTATTCGTCTCCTCGTTATTGGAGCGCGTTTGTGATGTATGGAGAGTGATATGAGATTGCGATTTGATATGAGGGTTTTACTTGTCTGGTTTGTGGTTTGGATTGGTGCGGGGCCACTGGGATTGTATTCCGGGGGGGATGAGGAGAGGTTTGAATCGATTTATGGCAAACGAGTCGTTGAGGTCTACCGGGCTGGGGGAGAGCGGGGGTTGCGGGAGTATGCGCGACGGTATCGGCAGGTGCTTGATCGGAGGAATGTGATTACTTTTCTCCAGGGGCGGGGAGTGGTTTTGAGCGAGGAGCGGCTGGAGATCGCGTTGGTTTTGGCGCGAGAGAATGGGAATGAAGGGCTGTTGGCGTATGTTTATATGCAGTTAGGAGAGTGGTACCGGGGGCATGATGACAATGGTAAATGTGTCGAGTATTGGAAAAAGGCCATTCCCATCATCGAACGGAGTCAATATCCAAATAAAGAGGCGACGGTTCAGTTTTTGCGCGCTAGTGTGGGGTTGCTGACGAACGAATCGGGTCTCGAGGGATTGCGGAAGAATGTGGATCAAATCGTTTCCAACCCGCAGCATTCGGACGATGTGTTTTTTAAGGGGATTCGCTATCTTTTGGATGGTCATTTTGCCCGTTATTCCGGTGATATCAGGAAGATGTT
Source organism: Candidatus Aminicenantota bacterium (assembly GCA_024644125.1). Lineage (GTDB taxonomy): Bacteria > Acidobacteriota > Aminicenantia > UBA2199 > UBA2199 > JAHELQ01. The sequence goes on from JAHELQ010000264.1 coordinate 4,277, forward strand.
CGCCAACTACGAGCGTGCGCGAGGGTGTTTAGAGAAAAGCGGAGATTACGAATTGTTGGGCTACATCGAGTTTTCCATAGCAGGCGCCTATCAATCGTTCGATGAGTTGCCGAAAGCCTTGAGTTTGTACGACCGGGCGTTGTCGTATTATAAGAAGGCGGAGGGGGTTGAGGGGCAGATCCAGGTGTATATAGAGAAGGCGGATTGTTATGGTAAGATGGGGAACTTCGAAGAGTTGGACCGGCTGTTGGCCGGCGCGTTATCGTTGGCGCGCAAAAACAAAAAAGAGTTTTGGGTCGCGAATATCTATCACCGGTTGAGCGATTGGTGGATTAAAAGAAAGCAAATTCCAAAAGCTCGCGCGCTACTAAATCGAGCCGAATCCATATATTCTTCTCGAGGGGATCACCCCTGGGTGGCCCGCGTGTTGATCGCAAAGGCTTCTATTTTGGCTTCCGAAAAGAACTACGCGGAGGCGGTGGCAATTTTAAAGAATGTTTTGCAGAAGCTGGAACTGATACCGGGCATTGGGTATGGGGGATTGGAATATATATTGTATCATGATATATCCCTATATTATCTCTATTTGGGGGACGTTGAACGCTCTAATGAATATCTGGCGCGGATTGATTCTTGCGATGTTGACAAACGGAATTTGAGTGATATCGGCTTTGACAAGCTTCTTAAAAGCGATGCGTTGTTCGCTTCCGGGAGGCGGGATGAGGCGCTCATGCGCGCGCGGGAGGGAGTATCACATATAGAGAGTTATCGCTCCGGTTTGGTCTTTCCTTCTTTGCAACAGGGATTCGACAAAGATAATCTGTGCCTCTACTCGATGGCGGCGTCTATGATGTTCCTGAATGAAGAATACGACCGGGCATTCGAGATGCTCGAACGGATGCGGGCGCGGGTGTTTCTGGACCATCTGGGCGAGGGGTTGGTCCCCCTGGAAAAGGGCGTTAATCAAGAATTATTGGATAAAAAGTCGAGGCTTTTGGGAAAACTGTCCAATTTGGAGAAAGAATTGCATGAGCTTGATACCCGGAGTCATGCCGGTGACGCCGGGCGGCTGAAAGCGGAATATCAAGCTGTAGAGAATGAACTCGAAGACCTGGATGCTGATATTCGCTTGAAAAGTCCTGTCTATTCATCGATTCAATATCCGTATCCGGTGTCTGTGAACCAGTTGCAAGAAACCATTCTGAAAGAGGGGGAGGCGTTGGTTCAATTCATCAGTTATGATCATGTTCCGATGTTGGACTCCAGTCCAGTTATGGGGTATGTGATATCGCGGAAGAGCGCCTGGTTGATGCCGCTGGATGTGTCGGGGGCCGAACTCTCTAGAATGGTGCTTGCCTATCGCCGTGCAATGACGCGCTCCGGGGGAGGAGGCTCTCTCGAATGCCGCAGGTTGGCCCATAAGTTGTACAAAACATTGTTTCAGCCGCTGGAGAAATACATCGGGAAGACGAAGAATCTGATCATTGTGCCGGATGGAAAATTGGCGTTTGTTCCATTCGAGTCGTTGGTCGTAAGCAGAAAAGGAACTGGGGGGCAGCCGGTCTTCTTGCTTGATAAATATAGGATCAAGTATATCCAGAGCGCCTCGGCGCTGGGGATTTTGCGGAAACAGTATCAACGCAATAGTAAAACAAACCGGTTTATCGGGTTTGGCGATCCGGTGTATGAATACGAGGGATTCTCGAAGGGCGAAGTGGAGCAACAAACTCACGTCGGGGGGCCTGCGGATGAGGTGGAAGAGATTCTGCGGAGCAAGTATGATCGCGCCGGCGGATCATATAATAGATTGAAGGGGACAGGCGACGAAGTGAGAGCCATTGCAGAGATTTTCGAAGACCTTGATAATGGTAAGAGTGTGGTTCGTTTGCGGGAGAAGGCCGTGGAGGAAGAGGTGAAGGCGGATAAGATGAAGAGTTATGATTATATCCATTTCGCCTGTCATGGGTTGTTGTCGGAGGGCTTTCAGAGTCTGGTGTTGTCGCAGGATGTGCCGAAACGCTCTGAAGATGGATATCTTACTCTCAATGAAATGATGAATTGCGATTTTAACGCCAAATTGGTGGTTCTCTCAGCTTGTGATAGCGGTTCAGGAACATTGGAAGGTGTGGAAGGCGTCACCGGTTTGACTCGCGCTGTGATGTACGCCGGAACTCCGGCAGTGGTGGCCAGTCTTTGGAAAGTGGACGACAAGGCTGCCAAAGAGTTGATGGTTCGATTCTATGAGAATCTTCTCGAGCGTAAGATGTCCAAAGTCGAAGCGTTGCGGCAGGCTAAGCTTTGGATGTTGAATAACGAAAGGTTCTCGTCTCCTCGTTATTGGAGCGCGTTTGTGATGTATGGAGAGTGAAGAGATCGATCTCAGGATTGGAGAGGCCGAATTCCTTCGCTTTGGTGGGTTGAGGTGGCGAAAAGGCCAGGGCAGCGGTGTTGAAGAGTGCAGAGCTGGCACTCAGGGAGAAAGGCTTTTTTCCAGGGGGAGATGGAGTCTCTGGCAAAAGGGCGGAGTTCCTGTGGGAGTAGGCAGAGGGGGAGATTGAAGATGGACACATCGAGGTCCCGTTGCCGCAAAATAAGGATTGCCTTTTTGAGGAGCGGAGCGATGTGGGCCGGATCGATCCAGATGGCGTCGAGATGGTTCTCTGCCAGGCCAGTGATCTCCAGTCCCATGAACGCGATATGAACCGCAAACGGGAAGTTCCGGTAGATGAATTCCGCCAGGTGGGGGAGGCGGTGGATATTTTGCCTCGTCAAGACGACGCGGATTTCCACCTTTTGACGCGCCAATGCCAGGTTGTGAAGCCCAAGAACTGTGTCTGCGAAACTGCCTGCCGCACCCATGATCGAGTCGTGAATGGCGGCGATGTCCGATTGCAAGGAGATTCCGAATTCCAGGCGCGAATGATTTACTGTGGTGATTTTCCTTACGATCGAATAATCTCTGAACCGCCGTCCGTTAGTGAGAATGGAGACACTCGCCTTTGGGAATGTCCGTTT
>JAHELQ010000787.1 GCA_024644125.1 Candidatus Aminicenantota bacterium
CATCCACCATATTGGTGCGGCCTTCGTATAAAATGTCCCACGGGAATTCTCCCGCCGGACCTGTCCAATAGGGAGGATACTCGATGAAACGGTCGCCCTGGCGTTTTATATCGATATAGGAGTATCCGATGTCCGCCTTGATTTTTTTCTTCCAGTAACCGGCTCGTATGGAAATCTGGTGTTTGTCCGATTCCCATAGGGTCGTTTCCATACTGGTCTTTGTAATGTTGAACATGTACGAGGCGTTCAGGTAGAACGGTTTTATTTTGACTTTGGCCAAAAACCGGAAGCGATGAAAGTCGGTGGGAGAGGTCAGGATGAATATATCGTCATAAGATCCGTATTGGTAATCCGCCGTTAGTTTGACTTTTTGGCTCAAGTTGAGATTGATATTACCGAAAAGCCCGATCCGGGTAGTGGAGTCTTCGATCAACTCGGCGATGCCCTCCTTGATTTTTCGTTCCTCAAAACGGAACCCAAGGGATAAGCCGAGTTTCCGGTTTAATTGATATTGAACGCCCGCCTCGAAGCCCAGGGTGTTAAATTTCCAATCAGCGGACTTTCTGGTATTGTCGATGGTGAAATGCCCTTCCTGGCGGAAGTCATTGTAGCGCACCGCTCCGACAACCGCAAATTTGTCGGTCAACAGGTAGGTCATATCGAGGTCTAGAATATAGATGTCCCGCTGGAAATTTCCGCTGCCGCCGGAATTGTAGTTAAAGCCATAGCCAAGGTAATCGTAACCGGCGGCGTTTTCCGAGTAGGTGACATTGGTGTCCTGGGTACTGGCCTGGGCGCTTCCTTTGATCAATAGATTGTGAAAAGGCCTGGCGTCGAAACGGGCGGTATGGGTGAGACTACTCAGATCATAGGGTTGATTCAACGTTAGGTACAATAAAGCGCTGGGATATGGCGAACCCGCTCCCCCGTCGGCATAGCCGGGTAAAAAGAGGCTGTTGGCGTTTTCGTACTCCCTGATTTTCTCCTCCAAAACCAGGTTGAACCAACTTAGATCGAGGTCGGCTCCGATTGTGATTTCGTAGGAACTTTCCTGTACGGGGAGATCGAACTCGAATTCGGTTCGATTGATGTCATAGCTGACTGTACTGTCCCCGTCTTTTGTGTAGCGGTCAAAATCGATGTAGAATTTTATTTTTTTGGAGAACCAGATTTTCAGATTTCCACTATCGTGGACGCGCACAAAATCCATAGTGTGAAAATCGCCGCCCTGCAGAATATCATTATAAAAATAGGTGAACTTACCGCGATTGTATTCAAAATTGTATTTTCCGAATTTGACCACCGATAATCCGAGGGATTCGTAGGGATCCCCGCCGAAACCATATATTCTAAGATCCAGACGGTCGAACATTTTTTTCAATGTTCCGTCGGGAAGATAGTGGAGGTCGAAGTTGAAAAGCCGGGGGCCGTCGTCGAGATTGACATCTTCTTTGTATTTGGTTTCAATTCCTTCTATGCCCACGAAGCGGTAGCCGACATTGAAACTTCCATAAAAGGTGGCTTCTTCTTTCTCTTCCGCTTGAAGACCCGGCGCCATGGCGGTTGACAGAACTAATACCACTAGCGGTACCATGAAATAGAGTGTGTGTTTTTTTTGCATCGTATCCCTCCTATTTTAAAAATAATTTACTGAGGTTCGATCCGTGAATGGCGGAATGGCAAATGGTACAGTTGGTATCGAAGGTTTTGAACCGCTCGTGCCAGGAGGGGGCGCCCACATGGCAACTGAAGCAGAGATCTCCGGTACTCTGATGAAGCAGCATATGGCGGTTTGGGGAGCCATGTACCTCATGGCAGCTCGAACACCCTTCGATCATACCTGCGGCATGTTCATACAGGTGCGGCCCGCCTTTGTCAACATGACACTTCAGGCAGGCCTGGTGTTTGAAGCCGGGCAGACGTTCTCCGATTGAAGGTTCGTGCGGGTTATGGCAATTGGTACAACCTAAGACCCCTTCCAGCAAGCGGTGCCGTTCATTTAGCATAAATTTGGCGAAAATG
>JAHELQ010000788.1 GCA_024644125.1 Candidatus Aminicenantota bacterium
GCCCGGTTGAAGGAAGCGTAGATGGAAGGGATCGATCTACCTCATCTTCGGTAAGAAGCGTCGATCGAGGCTTCGATGGGGGCTTCGAGTAGCGATGCTAGAGATAAATCTTCAAATTTGATGATAATCTGCCGGAATATGTAGTTGAACGAAGCCCGGTTCGACCGCCGTTGCAAACAAATATGCAAAAATCTATAAGCCGTCAGATAATCTGCCTGTCCCCATTTCTTTCCCCATCACTCCATGCACGTATCGGACGGACCGTCCTCTGTCGCCAACAACAATCAACGCGGCAGACCCAAAACCAATGGCTCAAGAAACGAATGAATTTGCTTCCATAATAGAATCATCTGCCAACGAAACGAAATCACGTGCGTCGGTTACTGAGTAATAGGAATATGAAACGGAAGCAGGTGATGACGAGGCTGAAGTAGGTGATAATGAAGCAGAAGTAGGTGATGACGAGGCTGAAGCAGGTGATAATGAAGCAGAAGTAGATGATGACGAGGCTGAAGCAGGTGTACATGAGACAGAAGCAGATGATGATGAAGCTGAAGAAGATGATAACGAAACTGAAGCGGATGTGCATGAAATAGAAGCAGATGAATATGTTTCACATGCAAGCAAAATCCTTACCCAATAAACGTTTCGCCAAACTGTCGCCAGCCCCTATCTCCATTTCGATGCCGGGTTGCAGAAGAAAATCTCGCGCTTCAAACTCATGATGAACGAATGTTGCCTCGCGGAGTGACGGTGAATAATAGGAATGAAGGAAGGGTAAGAAGAAAAGAATGGGCGATAGAGGATTTGAACCTCTGACTTCTACCGTGTGAAGGTAGCACTCTAGCCGCTGAGTTAATCGCCCAGAATTAAATTATATTATAAATCGAAATGAGCCGCAGGTCAAGACCTAAAATTTGTAAATCTGGCTCATCCCTGCGCGCTTGACAGAGTTGGGGGTTTGGAATAGAATGTCTATTATTTGGTATACTCATGCAACGAAAAAGACATTTGTTTAAGTATGTACTGGCCAATATCGCGGTCGCGGCTCTGGTATCGCTCCTGTTGGCGCAGTTTGTGATTGCCGCCTACGTGATCGAGGGGCAGTCCATGACTCCCCATTTCCAACCGGGTGAACGGTTGCTGATCCGCAAACTGATGATCGATACAGGCAACCTCAAACGTTTCGACGTGGTGGTCTTGAAAAAACCCGACAATCCGGGAATTACCGTGATCAAGCGGATCATCGCGATGCCGGGGGAAATCGTCGAGATCAAAGAAGGTATCGTCTACATCGACGGCAAACTCTTGAAGCAACCGTTCAAAACCTCCAATGACGCACATCCGCAGATCGAACCGGACATCGCCCCCACCCACATTCCGCCAGACCACTACTTCGTCATAGGCGACAATCACCAAAACAGTGTCGATTCACGGATTTTCGGCGAAGTTCCGATCAAGAACATCACCGGCAAGGCCATTCTCCGCTATTGGCCGCTCGTCCGCTTTGGAAAGGTTGAATGAAGCGCTCGGTCACATTCATCATCATCCTCACCTTCGCCACCGCCATCGCCATCGGCACGTTTTTGTTGAGATTACCCATCTCCACCCAATCCGGCTCCATCGGCTTTCTACAGGCTCTTTTCACCTCCGCCTCTGCGGTGACTGTCACAGGGTTGATCGTAGTGGACACCCCTACCTATTTTACTCATTTCGGGCAAACAGTCATCCTACTGATGATCCAATTCGGCGGTCTCGGCTTCATGACCTTTTCCACCCTGTTTATCCTGCTGTTGGGAAGACCTATCTCGTTGACCGATAAATTCATCATTGTCAACGATTTCACCTCCGGCAATTACCGCAATGTCCGGGATCTCTTGAAAAAAATCTTTATCTTCACCTTCGGATTCGAATTGTTGGGGGCTATTTTTTTATTCTTGCAACTACCAGAGCCGGTCTGGGCAGAACGACTCTTTTCGTCGGTGTTCCACTCGGTCTCGGCCTTTTGCAACGCCGGCTTT
>JAHELQ010000265.1 GCA_024644125.1 Candidatus Aminicenantota bacterium
CGGAAGTCCTGGTAGAACCAAAGATGCCGATGATGCTATGCTGCGGATGATCCTCTGCCTGTCGAAGCGGAGTTAGATCTCGACGACGAATACTGCGTGCCTGTCCCCAGCTCTTTGCTCATCACTCCGATGATTGATTCCTCTCTCTCCGAAACTCCAACAGCTCTTCTTTCGTGGTTCCGGGAAAATAGTTCAAAAGCTCGTAATCCGGCATCTTTTGAAGAGTTCCCATTGCCCTGTCTGCCCATGCAGCAATTTTATCTTTGTTTTTATGTATTTCCCCTTCATATTTGCCAATAAAACAATGGAAGAGGTCTCGGAGGTCTAGGGGGTCTCGGAGGTATCGGAGGTCTCGGCGGTCTAGGAGGTCTAGGAGGTATCGGAGGTCTCGGCGGTCTAGGAGGTCTAGGAGGTCTAGGAGGTATCCGAGGTCTCGGAGGTATCGGAGGTCTCGGAGGTATCGGAGTATCAAAAAAATTATACATGAAAAACCTGTTTTTAGTATATCAAAAATATAAATAAAATCTAATATTTTTTCTCGAGTGACGAGTATCAAGAAAAAACTTACATGGTGGCGAAAAAAAAGATCTTCTACCCGGGATCGGTCTGGCGTTGGGGATCTTACAAAGTCATTAATTTGGTGTTTTATAGAATGGATCAATTTTTCTTTCGTCTGGCTATCCCCCAAGCTTAACAACACGGCGCCCACTGATTGTACGAATGGATGCTCGTGATGGGAGAAGAGATTCCAGGCCTCCTGGGCAAATAATTCAACATGCTTGTAAATTGGATAATGCTTGTAGTATCGATCGATTATGGCTTCTTCTTCTTGAGAACAGCCGAATTTGGGCAACCTCTTCAGTATGCGCTCTGCGAATTTTAGTTCCATTTCATGTTGAATCCCTTCGATCGCCACATCATGGAGGCAATCTTCCCATAAACTCATCTGTCGCCAATAATCCTCGGATTCCAGCCGTTCCAGCACTTTGGAGAAAAAACGACGGGGGCTGCCGATATTGGCGAATAGTTTGAACGTTTCGGTCCAGTAATCTTTATCTCTGTATTCTAGAATCTCTTCTGGATTGTCCCGCTTGGAGAAATTCCAGGCCGTGAGATATTCCTGGAATGTGAGGTGGAGAAATCCGTATTGCCCTTCCGATTTATAAAGAAGCCCGGCCTTGAGTACCATCTCCTCGAGAAAAAGATTCTGCGTGTTGTTTTCAATCTTATCCGGAAGGATGGTTTTGATTACCGGTAGAGACGCTTCGCGGCGATTTTCTTTCATCAGGTATACAGCCAGTTTAGACAGGTTGTCGATGCAGTTGTCCACGGAGAAGCTGATATCGAGCTTTTTGTTAGCCACATTCCAGAGTTCGACCATCACCTTGACGCATTCCTCGTAAAGTTTATGCCTCTCTTTCGGCAATACGGCGCGGGTCCGGTGGACAATAGCGATAATGGTCAATAAAAGTGGATTTACGGCCAGCTCCCGAAACTTTCGATATTGATCGTCTTTGATTGTTTCAATTAACGATTCGTAGCCCCGGGCCGCTTTTTCGATAGCTTTGGCTTCGGAATTCTCCTTCATCGCAAACTCGACATTGCGGTACCAATTTTTGAGGAAGAGTTCGATATCTTCAAGGGCGAAATCCTGGACGCAGTATACGGGCCAGGCATCCTGGAATTTGAGCCCTTTCTGCGCCTGGATGCCAGAAAAGCGAGAGGTGACAATTAGGGAATTTTTCCGGATATTCTGACCTTCTAACCACTTAATAACCTCTTTCCGCACCTCTTCATCCGCCACTTCGTCGAGGCCGTCCAGCAGGAATAACACCCGGTTGTTCTCGAAATACTCTTCAAAAAACGAATCCGAATTCGTCTCTTTTTTAAATTGTTTCAAGGTTAAATCCTTGATATTATGGATTTTATAGGTGTCGGCCGGATCTTTCCCCAAATCTTTTAGAGCGATAAATACCGGCAACAAATCATCCAGATACTGGATTTCTTTTTTAGCGCATTGCAGCGCGATCCATTTCATCAAAGTGGTTTTGCCGCTACCCGGATGCCCCAGGATGACGATTCGCAATGGATTTTTTATCCAGAGCATCTTCCCCCGATTCTCTTTGATAATCTCGCTAATCTCCCTGGACTCTTTCTTCTTTTTCAGATCAAAATCATCTAATTTGTCAAGCCGCTCGAAATCCTGAATGGTTTGATAGATTTCCGTCCCCTCCTGCGGACGCGTTTTTAGCTTTACATAAATGTGTTCCAACTTCAGAGGCGTTTGGAGCAGCGCATTGAGGCCGGTAAAATCAAGATATTGAAACTTGTCGATGATGTGCTCGCGATAGATCTGGACATCTGTCTTCTGTCTGTTTTTTTCATTTTCCTTATTTTTTTTCTGAGCTAACTCTTCCTTGAAATCTTTCTGTTTTTGATAATTCAACTTATCGCGTTCCAGCTCCCTGTTTTTTTTGAATTGGTAATATCCAAAAATAAATCCTGCAATCCCTAAAATCGCTCCAATTCCCGCTGCTGCGGTCAATATAATATTATTTACTCCCATAATCGTTTCACCAAATGGATCGAGATCATCTCGCCATTCACGCTCCTTTTTGATTGATGCCTTCACAATATCAAAACGGCAAAAAATGTTCAATAGGGAAAAATGTGAGGAGAGAATTCGCCTCGCCTGTCCCCAGTCACCCCGGACTGTTCATATGGCGATACTGATTAATCTAAATGTCTCGGTCCTCCCTGGAGGGGTATATCCTTTCGGACATTTTGAGAAAATTTCCTTGTTCAAGGAAGACACAGTCTCCGTCCCCCCCGGGGGGGTATATCCTTTCGGACTTTTCTAAAATCAGGAAATATCTTTTTCTGATCGTCTCCGTCCCCCCCGGGGGGGTATATCCTTTCGGACACTGGGGGTTTGAAACATGCTGACAATGATGCTTTCAAAGGCCGATTTTGCAAACCTCCGGAGTTGGGAGCAAAATTTCTCCGGAAAGTGAGGAGGTTTGCAAAGAATTTTCAAAATCGTCATGTTTCACCAGAAATCATTATAACGCGGAATAAACTTTTTCGTCAACTTTTTAAAAAACCAGAATTCCCCAACTAATTTTTTTTCACCCATCTGGCCCACTTTTTGTAGTTTGAGACTCATGTCGGCATTTTGTATAAACTCATCGATGCTTTATTCGATTTTTCCTTTGAGCAGACCACTAGCTCCAATTGAAGCAAGGCACATGGTTTGCCGCTTTACCTCCCGTAACACAGGGCCCTCGGGCAAACGCCAGTATTCTTTGTCGAATACTCAATGTCCAATGATATCTTTTTTTCTCTATTGATAGCTTTATCTCAAGGATATTGGCGTGATTGGCCAGTCTTGCCGGTAGATTGATAACAGTACATGACCGCGATTCTTTATCCACTTCCGCCAGTGTCGCGTCCTGCTCCAGTGCCGCTGTCTCCTGCGGTATATAACGCTGAAGACACGCGATGAGGGATCCAGGTATGGTTTTGAAGTATTGTGTTTCGGGGGAAAATGTGATACAAAACCATATGGACGAAATTACACTATCGATAGTCATACCTGTATATAACGAGGAAGAAAATGTCGGGTTGTTGTACGACGAATTGGTGAGCGCGCTGGACGGGAAGTATAGGGACCTGGAGATCATTTTCGTCAATGACGGCAGTCATGATCGATCGCTCGAGAAATTGAACGAACTTCATCAGAAGGACAAACAGGTGAAAGTGATCAATTTCAGGAAAAACTTCGGCCAGAGCGCCGCGATTTCCGCGGGCTTCGATTATTGCTCGGGAGATGTGGTGGTCACCCTCGACGCCGATCTGCAGAACGATCCGGCGGATATTCCCATGATCGTCGGCAAGGTCCGGGAAGGATACGATATTGTGAACGGGTGGCGCAGAGACCGCAAGGATAAGTTTTTCACCCGGAAGATCCCGTCGTTTTTCGGCAACAAGTTGATCTCCTTCATCACGAAGGTCAAGCTCCACGATTACGGCTGCACGCTGCGGGGTTTTACCCGCGAAGTGGTCAAGAACCTCACGTTATATGGCGAGATGCACCGTTACATCCCGGCCATCGCGTCGCGGATCGGTATCAAATCCGTGGAGGTGCCGGTAAACCACCGGGAGCGCAAATACGGTTCGTCGAAATATGGACTGGGGCGCACATTCCGGGTGGTGGTGGATTTGATTTCAATCAAATACCTGTTGTCCTTTTCCCACAGGCCGTTGCAAATATTCGGCGGAGTCGGGATTTTGATGATGTCGTTGGGATTTATATCCGGTTTGTACCTCACCTTCGTGAAATTTTTCATGCAGGAGGGAATCGCCGGCCGGCCGTTATTGATATTCACGGTGTTGTTGATATTTCTGGGATTTCAATCGATCACCCTGGGGCTCATCGCCGAGATGTTGTCGCGGATCTACCACGAAGGGTTGAATAAGAATGTATATTCGATCCGCAATACTATTGGATTCAACGATGAAAATCTTGATGATCGCGCCTGAACCCTTTTTCGAACCGCGGGGCACGCCGTTCTCGGAATATTACCGTATCAAGGCGTTGTGCGCCATGGGGCACGAAGTGGACCTGGTGACCTATCCCATCGGCGAAGACAAGGATATCGCTGGTTTGCGCATATTCCGTTGTTTCCGCCCGCCGTGGATCAAAGGCATCAAGACCGGTCCTTCCGCCGCCAAGTTGGCCCTGGATTTTTTTCTCTTCTTCAAGGCCTGGGGGCGTTTGATCCGCGGGAAATACGACTTGATCCACACCCATGAAGAGGCGAATATCATGGGGGCGTTCTTGAGCTCGTTGTCGCGGGCGTCGCACTTGTACGACATGCACTCCAGCCTGGTCCAGCAGATGGACAATTTTAAGTTCACCAAATCGCGGATGATCGTTGGCTTCTTCAAACTGATCGAAAAGATCTCGCTGCGGAACGCGCGGTCGGTGATCGTGATCTGCAAGTCGTTGCACGAATACGCGGGAAAGATTACGGATCCCAAAAAACTGACCATTATCGAGAACTTCATCGACGAAACCACCCACGTGGAAAACATGGACCGGGAAAAGATCCTGCGCATCAGAAACGAGCTAGGAGCGGGCAACCATAAGATCGTGATGTATACCGGGACATTGGAGACTTACCAGGGGATACCGATGTTGCTGGAGAGCATGACTCATTTGCCGGAAGAATTCCGCCTGGCGTTGATCGGCGGCAAACCGGAGCAGGTGGAAGCCACGTTAGCGCAGGCGCGCGATCTGGGGCTCGAACAGCGCATCGTGTTGACCGGGCGCAAACCGGCGGAGGATATTCCTTATTATTTGCAAGCGGCGGATATCCTGGTCTCGCCCCGGATTTTAGGGACCAATATTCCCCTCAAGATCTACTCCTACTTGAAGAGCGGGATCCCGGTGGTGGCCACCGACCTCTACACCCATACCCAGACCCTGAGCTCCGACATAGCCATCCTGACGGACCCTGAGCCGGAACCGTTCGCGTCGGGTATACTGGACGCGGCCGGAGAAAAGGGCAGGCAAATCGCGCGGCAAGCGGCTGCGTTTTGCGCCGCCCATTACACCTACGAACGTTACCTCGAATTGGTGAAGGCATCGCTTGAAAAGGCCGTGCCTGAAAATTAGGAGACAGCAATGATCGAACGTTACGAAGTCAAGGAAATCGCTCAAATCTGGAGCCAGGAAAATAAATATAGAAAGTGGCTGGATGTCGAGATCGCCATCACGGAGGTCTGGCATTCATGGGGCGAGGTCCCGGACGCCAGTCTGAAAAACATCAAAGAGAACGCCAATTTTGACGTACAACGCATCGACGAGATCGAGAAAAAAGTCAAGCACGACGTCATCGCGTTCTTGACCTCTGTGGAAGAATTTATCGGCGACGACTCAGCTTACCTGCACAAAGGCATCACCTCGTACGATATCGTAGACACGGCGTTATCCTTGTTGATCCGGGAATCGCTGGATGTCGTGATCCCCAAAGCCGAGGCGATGCGCGATATTCTGCTCGTGCGGGCGTTCGAAACCAAAAACCTGACAGCCATCGGCCGTACCCATGGAATCCACGCGGAGCCCATCACATTCGGCGTCAAATTCCTCATCTGGTACGAAGAGATGAAGCGTAACATCGAACGTCTCAAAAAAGCGCGCGAGATCATCTCGGTAGGCAAGATCTCAGGCTCCGTCGGCACCTACATCCACTTCTCCATGAAGGGAGAAGAGGCGGCTCTCAAGAAGCTGGATCTCGAACCTTGCAGGGTATCATCCCAGATCATCCAGAGGGACCGCCACATGGAAGTGATGTTCGCGTTGGCGAGTTTGGGTTCGGCGCTGGAGAAGATCGCGGTGGAGATCCGGCATTTGCAACGGACCGAGGTGTTGGAGGTTGAAGAACCGTTTACCAAAGGCCAGAAGGGCTCGTCGTCCATGCCCCACAAGCGCAACCCGGTTCGCTGCGAACGGGCCTCGGGGCTGGCGCGTTTGTTGAGAGGGAACCTGACGGTGGCGCTGGAGAACAATGTTCTCTGGCACGAGCGCGACATCTCCCACTCATCGGCCGAGAGGGTCATCTTTCCCGACGCGTTCCACGCGGCGGCGTTTCTGCTGGACGACATGATGGGTGTTGTCCGCGACCTGAACATCTACCCGGAAAACATCAAACGGAACCTGGGCATCACCAACGAAGTGTATTATTCCCAGAAGGTTCTCACGCTACTGGTGGAGAAAGGCGTAGCGCGGCAGAGGGCGTACGAGTTGGTACAGGAGTCGGCGCTCGTTTCCTGGTTGGAAAAAAAGAGTTTCAGGGAATTGATATTCGCCTCTCCGGGCGTGCGCGAACTCTGCAGCGAAGAAGAATCGGCAGAGGCGTTTTCGCAGGAAAAATTGATGGCCGGGATCGGCGATATTTTCAAGCGGTTTGAAACCGATTGGAGCCAGGTAAAATGATACTTTTGCAAAAGAATTTTGGCGATAAAAAATTCTTGCTTGTAATCAATTCCATTATTGAAGAGAAAGTAGACGCAATCGTAAACCCCGCCAACGAGAGTCTAGCGCACGGCGGGGGAGTGGCGGGCCTGATTTCCCGGGCCGGTGGGCCGGAGATCCAACAAGAGAGCAATCGCAAAGCACCCGTCAAAACCGGCGGCGCGACCGCCACTACCGCCGGAAAGCTGCCTTACCGCGCGGTAATTCACACGGTGGGTC
>JAHELQ010000266.1 GCA_024644125.1 Candidatus Aminicenantota bacterium
AACTCCCCTTCGCTCAACTCGAACTGCCCATCGAAGCTAACTCGCTCTTCAACACCCGCCTTCTTCCCAAACAACCGGCCCAACCAGCCCACCTTTGGCTTTGTCCTCTCCAGCCGGGCCTCTTCATAAATATCCCCGTCATCCGGCGCCAACACTTTCCAGACCAACGGCGGATCCGCCATCACTTTCTCGATATTCTCTTCACTCAACACATTCAACACCAAAATCATACCCATAACCGTTCCTCCTCGACACCCAACCTATTACCATACCGCCAAAATATTTTCAATGAAATTCCCATATAACAGGAAATCGTATTCGATTTATGGCGCTGGAGTTTTTATTTATTATCAGACTTCGGGGTGAGGATTTCTGTTTCGAAGCCTGAGATGTTGCGGGTGTTGGGATCGAATCCCACTCCGATGAGCTTGATTTCTTTGTGTGTGGAAAGGTATTTTTGATGATATCGCTTTTCTTTTATTTGGGCGAGCGCCTGCTGGGGGGAGTCGATTTTGAATTCCATGATGTAGATCGAGGCGTCGGTGTGGATGACGGCGTCGAGGCGGCCGTTATTGGTCTGAACCTCCGACTGAATCTCCGCCTCCAATAATGAGAGGGCGAGGTAGATGACGGTATGGTAATACGCCTCTTTGCGGGCGATGAAGATGTTGTAGGGGATCGAGGCGAACAATGAAGCCATGGCTCCGAAGAAGGCGTCGAGATTGTCTTCCTGGAGAGACTTCTTCAATTCTGTGAGGATTCTCAAACTCTGGGAAAATTGTTGGTGGGTGAAGTCTTTGAGCAGGTGATGGAGAAACGACTCTTTGACTTCGCGGTTGGGGAAGGAGAGGTGGAGTAACCGGTCGTCCGGCGGGCCGGAGGTTTTTTTGATGGTGAGATATCCGGTTTGAAACAATAGGGAGGCTACCTCCATGTTTTCGATGTCGAAACTATCGAGAACCGTGGAATCGGCGACCATATCCTCCAGTGTTGGGATGGGGATGTTTTTCTCGGCGATTAGCTTTACCAACATCGAGGGGGTGCCGGATGAAAACCAGTAATTGTCGAAGCGGAATTCCTGAAAAAAGTTCAGCATGGAGAAGGGGTTGTACACAAAATTTTCCCCATCCCAGGAGTATCCGTCATACCAGCCGGCAATCGTGGTCATCAACTCGTCCGCCGGCGTATTCAAATGTTCCGCCGCAGCCTCGATCCGGTCTTCGAAGTAGTGATGCAACTCCTCTTCACTGTATCCCAGAAGAGTCGAGAAATTATTCGAGAGGGTGATGTCCCGGAGGTTGTTCAAGCCGGAAAACACAGACACACGGGAAAACTTCGATACTCCCGTCAAAAAGGCGAACTGCAAATACTCATCCGAGCCTTTGATGGTGGAATAAAAATTGCGAAGAATATCGCGGTTTTGCAGAGCCACATCCTGTTGGTCCACCATATCTATGATGGGTTTGTCGTACTCGTCCACCAAAATCACCACCGGATTGATCTTGCTCAACCGGCGAATCAACTCCGCGAACTTCAGTTTGTAATCCGAGCCCCTATCGATCGAGACTTCATACTCCTCAGCGCACCGGTCCATCAAAAGCGAGAGCGAGTTCTTCAATCGCTCGGGCGTTTCATAATTCAAATTGGAGAAATCGATATGAATCACCGGATAAGTGGTCCACTCCACCCGGTCATAAATCCACAATCCCTCAAAGAGCTCCCGGTTCCCCAGAAACAACTCCTTAAGCGTCGAAATGAGAAGCGACTTGCCAAACCGCCGGGGCCGGGACAAGAAATAATACTGGCTGCCGCTGGAAAGCATGTCGTAGATATACCTGGTTTTATCCACATAAATATATCCCTGCCGGATCATTTTCCCAAATGTCTGAACTCCAACCGGCAACTTCTTATTCATCGACGCCTTCTCCTCGCATGGGTGTCATTATAGTATCAATCCCCCTAATAAGCAAGGGATTGGCAGAAGGTTTTGGGTCGATGGGAGTTGTTTTTGTTTGGTTCTTGACAAATAGTTCGGGTTACGATATATTCGGATTATGAACTATCGCGACGACTTATATGATATTGCCTCTCATTTGATGGAATTGGAGGCGTTTTTTCATGGTACGTTTATTTATCATTTTCCCCTGGAGGGGAAGAGGAAGACCTCGATGCAGAGGTATCGGATTCTCAAGACGCTGCATCGGTCAGGGCCGCTGAATTTGACCCAGCTTTGCGACGCGTTTCATATCAAGAAGAATTCCCTCTCGGAACTTTTGGACCGCATGATCAAGGACGGGCTGTTGGAGAGGGAAGGCTCCGATGAGGACCGGCGCATGACTTTTTTCCGGTTGCTGCCGGCGGGAGAGGACTCGGTACGCGAGTTTGAGGAACATTTGTTCACGGGGGTGTCCAGGGTTTTGGAATGTTTGCCTCCGGAAGATATGGAGACGTTTATCGTGTCGTTGAAAAATATCATCCAGGTCTCCGGGAAGATACGAGGAATATTGAAGGAGAAAGAATGACGGGACGTTTTATTTTGGTGTTTTGGTCGATGCTGGCGATGGTGGCCGGATGCCTGGTTGCGCAGGAAAAAACCGAAGTTGTGTCTCTGGAGCGGGTGGTCCGGCAAACGCTGGAGAAGAATTTTTCGGTTCAATCAACGGATGAGCAGGTTCTGGCGCAGATGAAAAAGATCCGCAAGGCCCGCGCCGCGCTGTTGCCTATTGTCACTGCCACAGGCGTTTACACCCGAATCGGTGTCGTTCCCGAGTTTGAGATTCCCGGCTTCGAAAATATCAAATTTGTCAATCCGGATACTGTCAATTTTTCGTTGGGGGTGAAGTACAATCTCTTTGATTGGGGGATGACCCGCGACCGGGTGAAGCTCGAGGAGTTGGGGCTCGAATCGAGGCAACTGAGCGCCCTGCTCTTGAAAAAAGGTCTGGCGATGCAGGTGTCGATGTTGTATCTAAACATTCTTCAGGTGCAAGAGGGCGAGGCGGCGCTCCGCGACAATATCGCCATTCTGGAAAATATTCTGGGGATCACCGAGCGGCGGTTCGAGGATGGGTATGTGCCTGAGCATCAGGTTCTGCAAACACGGTCGGTTCTGGAGAGTGTGAAGGCGCAGCGGTTGCAATTGTTGCAAGCGAAGGGGGAGATGGTGATGGCCTTGAAAAACGCAGCCGGTCTTCCGTTGGATTCCCAGCTCGCGCTTCGGGAGATCGACTGGAATGACCGTCTCGGATCGTTGAGCCTGGAACCATTGCTCGAGCGCGCCTTCAATCAGCGGGAGGATTTGAGGCTTCTGGTCAAGCAGATGGAGATCCTGGGCTGTACCCGGGATATGGTTGGGAAAACCAGATTACCGTTGATGTCCGCCGGTTTGAATGTGGAGCTACGCAACGGCATTATGCCGGATGTGGAAAAATTGAAGACCAACTGGAGTATCGGCCTCACTGTGGTATACAACCTGTTTGACGGCAATGCCTCCAGATGGGAGCAAGAGGCGTTGAACCACCAATTGGCGGACCTGGAGATCTCGGTCCTGAAGACCCGGCGGGATCTGGAAGCGTCGGTGCGGCAGGGTTTGGAGACGATTGCGTTGCTCGATAAGATCTCGCTTGTGGAGAAGCGGCGGCTCGACATTTCCCGCCGCGGTCTGGAATTGGCCGAACAGGGCTTCGGCGAGGGACAGGCCAGTTATCTGGAGGTGTTGAACGCCCAGAGTAACGTCAACATGGCGGAAAACAATGTGATTGCCGCCAAATATCAGCAATATGCCCAATGGCTGGCAATTCGCAACGAGACATCCGGCCTCGAAGGCCTGGTAGATATGGAGACAAAATGAAACGGGGACTATTATCAATCATATTGATTACCGCTGTCGCAGCGGCAATCGGGGCCGCGACCCAAAACAACACGGCTCAGGCGGTGTATTGCAAAAAGGCGGTGGCGGTAGAAAAATCCTATAGTCTGGAATTGTATGGGACATTTGTCCATGAAAAGAGCACTGTCATTTATCCGCCCATTGTCGGCATCATTCAGAAGGTGACGGTGGGCAAAGGGCAGGCGGTGAAGAAGGGGCAGGCGATGATGGTGATTACCCGCGACGAACCGGGCTTCACCCGCAAGCAGAGCGTCATCGAAGCGCCGTTCGCCGGGATCGTCAAGTTAGTGAACGCCTACGAAGGGGGGCGTTTCTCTCCCAACACGCCGCTTGTGACTATCGCCGCCATCGATCCGATCTATTTTTACGCCGATATCCGCGAAGGGGACATCGGGAAAGTGAAGGCCGGCGATCGATTGGAGATCGGTCTTCACTATCTGGAAGTGCCGGTCGAAGGAACCGTAGTTGCGGTGTTGGATGTGAATCCTCAAAAAAGGATGGCGCAGCTCAAACTGCAAGCGGCCAATCCCGGCGGAGCGATTCTCGCTGGAAGCGAGGGTGTGATCCGGTATGAATACAAACGGGAACCGGTGGTATTGATTCCAGCGGAAGCGGTCCTGGCGGAAAAGGGGGCTTATTTTGTCTGGGTGAAGCGGGGGGATACGGCCATCCGAAGGGAGATTCGTCTCGGCCAGTTGCGGGATGACGGCTTCGAGAGCCTTTCGGGCGTCGATGCTGGGGATGATGTGATTTACTATGGATATCTGGATCTGCAAGAGGGTTCGCGGGTAACGGTCGTGGAGCTTCGGGATGAACATTAGCAGACTGGCGATTCAGCGGAATGTTTTTACTTATTTGATTACCATCGCTTTCGTTGTGATGGGGTTGGTGTTGTTTTCCGGCATGTCGGTATCCTATTGGCCGGATTTTTCGGCTCCTGTCTTGTTGGTGAACACAGTGTATCCCGGCGCTTCGGCCACGGAAGTGGAGGATAGCGTAACCCAGGTGTTGGAAAAAGCCCTGACCGGCGTTTCCAATGTGGACGAAGTGGAGTCCACTTCGTTCGAGAGCAACTCGTTTTTGATGGTGCGGTTTGTCTGGGGGGCGGATATCGAGAAGGCGGCCTCGGAGGTGAAGGAGAAGATCGATATGATCGCCGGCGACCTGCCGCGGGAGGCGTTGCGGTCCAATATATTGAAGGTCCAGAACCTGTTGCCGCCGTCATACCAGTTCACCCTGGAATCGTCGGAGATGAACAATGACGAGTTGAAAAAGTTTTTTGAAGAGAAACTGGAGTTTTATTTTCTGAAATTGGGGGATGTGGCGGCCGTGGAATTGGCGGGCGGTAGGGAGCGGTTTGTATCAGTGGAGCCTGACCCTGAAATGACGCGGCGGTACGATATCACAGTGGACACTCTGTCCAATGCGTTCCGGGCGGAACATCTTGACCTTCCGGCGGGAATCATCCGGGCCGGTATGCACGAGTTTTTGCTCAAGACCAAAGGCACGTTCGATAACTTTTCGGAAATCGAAGAACTCATCGTCGCGTATGAAGGCAACACTCCGGTGCGGCTAAAAGACGTGGCTGAAGTCCGCTTCGGCTACCAGAGGGAGCGCTCTATCTTTACCTTGAACGGCAAGCGGATTCTGGGCGTCTCCATCCGCAAGAAAAACGACGGTAACGCGGTTTCGTTGAGCGATGAGGTGGAGTATGAAATCGGGCGCATCAAGCGTCTGTATCCGCATCTCACCTTCAATAAAATCAAGGATGAGGCGGATTTTATCCGAAAATCCATTCGTAATGTGTTGAACAACGCTTTGTTGGGCGGTTTGTTGGCGGCGTTTGTGATATTTTTGTTTTTGGGGAATATTAAAAATACGTTTATTATTCTGATCTCCATCCCGGTCTCATTGATCTCTTCCTTCGTGTTTATGCGTCTTTTCGGGTTGTCCATCAACACCATCTCGTTAGGCGGTCTCGCCATGGCGGTGGGCATGATTGTGGATGCCTCCATCGTCATGCTGGAAAATATCGACAGGAATCTCACGTTGAATCCGGCAGGGGACAGGTTGGAGGTCTTTCGGATCGCCTCGGCCGAGGTGGTGTCGCCTATTACGGCTTCTATCGCCACTTCGTTGGTGGTGTTTTTACCGCTTGCGTTTCTGAAAGGATTGGCGGCGGTGCTGCTTGGAGAGTTGGCTCTTACCATTGTATTCGCGTTGACTATTTCTCTGGTGGTGTCGTTGGGTCTGGTGCCGCTATTGAGTTTCAAGTTGATCGAAACGGAGAAGCGGAACCGGTTGTCGCAAGTCTGGCAGCGGTTCATCGCCTGGTTGGAGGAGAGTTACCGGCAATCCCTCATCTATCTGACTGCGAAAAAACAACGGTCGGTGGTGTTGTTGGCGGTGATGTTCGTGATTTTTGTGGCGGCCATGGGCATGGTGCGGTTCCTGGAGACAGAGATGCTACCTGTGCCGGACGAAGGGGAGTTCAGGATCGAGATCCGCTTCGAGCCCTCCACCTCGCTTGAAACCAACCGGCAGTTTTCGGATATCTTGCGGATGAATCTGATGTCGATTGCCGGAGTGCAGGATGTGTACCAGGTAATTGGTCAAAATATGACCTATTCCAATGAAGAGGCCAATGTCACCACGACGTTTGTATTGTTGGAAAAAGAACGGCGGGATATCAAGACGATTATGGTGGAGGCGGAGGCGATGCTGCGCGAATCCCGGTTCCCGGGAATGGAGTTTCGTCTGCTGCAAAGCTCCGCCACCGAGGGGATGACCAAACCGGCGCTGGATGTGTTGATCTATGACGATGATCTGGATAGATTGCGGACGGAGGCGGAGAAGCTGAAGAAACATCTCGCCGGCATCGCGGGGCTCAGTAATCTCGATCTATCGCTCAAACCGGGAAAAACCGAATTACAATTGCTGCCGGACCGGAGGCTGACCTCTTATTACGGTTTGCCGACCATTGTTTTGGCGGCCGCGTTGCGCGCCCATTATTCGGGAATCAAGGTGGGAACCCTGACGCTGGGCGATTCGGACGACGATATCAAGATCATCTACCCGGATCAGGACCGTTCTCCTTATGGGATCGAGATCACCGCCTTCAACGGTATGACGTTCAAACTGAGCGAGTTGGGTTCGTTCCGCTTGAGCCCGTCGCCCGCCTATATCAAACGCTTCAACCAGCAACGGTTTGCGGAGATCAAAGGGGATTTGTTGGCCGGTAGTAAAAGGGAACTGGACAGGCAGGTGGACCGGGCGCTGGAGGAATATCACAAGGCCAGCGATTTAAGGGTCGAGAAGAGGGGCGCCTCCAGAGGGATTGTGGAATCGTTCCAGACATTGGGGAT
>JAHELQ010000267.1:0-5004 GCA_024644125.1 Candidatus Aminicenantota bacterium
AGATCCAGAAGAACATAATCTTTGCCGGGACCTGCGCCGCGGCCTTCATTGATTTCTGTCTGTTCGGCGCGGGAAACCAGATCACGCGGCGCCAGCTCCATTTTCCCAGGAGCGTATCTTTCCATAAACCGTTCGCCTTTACCATTCAGAATATAGGCGCCTTCGCCTCTGGCCGCCTCCGAGAGAAGGATTCCGTGTTTGTACAGGCCGGTAGGATGGAACTGAACAAATTCCATGTCTTCCAACGGCAAGCCGTTTTCCAGAATCAATCCCAACATATCGCCGGTATTGGCGTGGGCATTGGAGGTGATTTTAAAGGCGCGGCCGTAACCACCGGTGGCCAGCAGCACCGCCTTCGCATGAAATACATGCAGGCCGCCATTGATGATATCCCAGGCTACAACCCCGCGGGAAACATTGTTATCGATCAACAACGAAAAGACCTGAAACTCATTGTAAAAATGTACATTGGCTCTCACGCATTGCTCATACAATGTGTGCAGCAATACATGACCGGTGATGTCCGCCGAGAAGCACGCGCGTGGAGAACTGTGTCCGCCGAAGGGCCTCTGGTTGATGCGACCGTCGTCTGTACGGGAAAAGGGCACGCCCATATGTTCCAGCTCATAAACCGTCTTGACCGCTTCTTCGACGAAGAATTCGATGACATCCTGGTCTCCGAGATAATCGCTACCTTTGATAGTATCGAACATGTGCATGTCGAGGGAATCATCCTGCACATTTGCCAGAGCCGCGGCAATACCGCCCTGGGCTCCGCCGGAATGGGATCTGGTGGGATAGACCTTTGTGACGATCGCCACCTGCTTACCGCTTCTTGCGATTTCCAGGGCCGCCCGCAACCCGGCAAGACCGGCACCCACCACCACTGCGTCTAACTTATGATAATGTTTTGCCTCGTCTAATTTCATCTCACTACTCCTGAACTGATGATTTCTTTGCTGAAGCTGGAAACGTTGAAGATGGTCAGCATACCGACGAAGAACAGACTCAAACCGACGGTCAAGATCAAACCATATAAAAACATCCGCCATCTTTTGGCGTGGATGTAATCTTCGACTACGATCCAGACTCCGTTCAAGCCATGGTACAACGCTGTGATCAAGAAGAGGAACTGGATTAAATTGAACCAGGGCGACTGCATTTTTTCCACAACGACGCGCCAGGTGTAGGCGCCATCCGAGAGGAAATGGTAGGTGACAAAATGGAGAATTAACAGAATAAACAGGACAACAGCCGAAATCCGCTGCAAAAACCAACCAGCCGCGCCAGTTCTCGATGTCTCTTTATAGCTCTTTTTCATGATGTCCTCCTTTTCCTACCGGCCCCACTGGACGTGGGAGAGCAAGAGATAACTTCCGATCGCCCACAACACAAACGCCACGGCAATCAACCCATAGAACCATTTCTTATGATGAAAGGATCCTTTGTAGTAATCAACGATAACAATTCGAACACCGTTGAATGCATGAAACAAGATGACTCCCCATAGTCCAACTTCGAGTATCTTGAACAGGGGCGAGCCCAATAGGGTCATTAACTGGTCAAACGCCTCCTCACCTTTTGTAAGGGTATTGATGATCCAAATGTGGAGGGTGAGGTAAAATATCAGCGCCAGGCCCGAGAGACGGTGTAGGATCCAGGCCCACGAACCGACAAATTTGTAATAACTCAGGTCATATAACTTCGGTCTTTTATACAAACTATCCTCCTAAAGGTTATTTAAAATTGGTACCATTGTAATATTTTAGTAATATTACTTCAACGTTTTGGTTGACTTTTTTCTCAAAAAAAAATATTTTATAGGTATGAATTCAAAAAATGATCTTCGCACTGAAATGAGACGTCCCGAGCTTGTGGTAGTGGAACAAATGGTTAATAAAAACCTGTGGTTGACCAGAATCCGCTGGACCTACAGCTTTTTCATTTTCCTCTTTTTTTCAACGTACAATATCCTCTCCCCTGTTCCGCAGATAGGATTTTATGAGTTATTCCTCATCGTATCGTTGTCGATCATCAGTAACTTCATGTTCCTGTTCGCCTTGAAACGCAACATTCATGGCGGCATACGGGCGAGCCAATATGGGATGTTCGCCTCCATCGCCGGCCTGCAACTGGACCTGGATTTCATCGTACTGGCGCTGTTGGTGTTTTTTTCCGGTGGATTCGACAGCCCGGTGATCGTCCTGTTTATCTTTTACATCATGGTCTCGACATTTCTGATATTTCATAAGAAGGCCTTTCGCAACACAATCCTGGCGATGATCTTGATCACGATCATCTTCTTCAGGAATTCAGGTTTCGACGTCAGCTCCCATGACCTGGCGCGGATGGTGGCGTTCAATATTATTCTTGCGTTCACATATTTCCTGACCCTTTACTTGACCAGCAACCTGAAAGGAAACGAGATCATCATGCGGGAATTACTGGAAAAAACGCGCCTTCTGTCAATAACCGACGGTCTGACCGGTCTGTATAACCAATCGTATTTCTTCCGTCAACTGAAAAACCTGCTGGAAAAATCAAAAAAAGATCACCTCCCTTTCTCAGTGATTATTTTTGATGTGGATCACTTTAAAAGTTACAATGACAACAACGGTCACATCCGAGGCTCCGAAGCGTTGGCCCAAATCGGCGCCATCACCAAGAGGGTTTTTCGCCAAAACGACATTCTGGCCAAATACGGAGGAGATGAATTTGTCATTATCCTTCCCAACACAGACAAGGTCGGCGCCTTCCTGGCTGCGGACCGGTTGCGGGATACAGTGGAAAAGGAGGAATTCCCGGGAGAGGAACATCAACCGATGGGACGGATTACACTATCGGTCGGCCTGTCCAGCTTCCCCGACCACGGCCAAACCAGCGACGAGATTCTGGAAAAAGCGGACAAAGCGATGTACTATGCCAAAGAGCAGGGAAGAAACCGAACGCAGATTTACTCCGACGAAATGTTCGAGGAGGAGGAATAGCGTTCATGCATCATAATCTCCGCCAATTTTAACCGCAAAGGCCGTTCTCTTTCCCGCTCCAATTGCGATTCGCTCAGAAGTTCTTCGGGATTCGCAGCGTGCGTGCCAAAAATTACCAATGTGATCAGCCGCATCCGCTCCGGTACGCCGAGGATGGTTTTAGCCTTTTCTTCATCGAAGCCGGCGATAGGATGAGCCACCAATCCCATTTCCGTGGCTTTCAACAGTAAAAACGCCGTCGCCATGCCAGTATCGAACAGATAATATTCCCGGCCGCCGGTTACACAATCCAGCTCCGGTTCCGACACCGCCGCCATTATCATCGAGGCCCGCTCCGCCCATTTGTTGCCCCTGGAAAGAGCCCCATGCAATTGATCGAGCATTCCTTCTTCACGAACAAACACAAACCGCCACGGCTGTTTGTTGAAACAAGAAGGGGCCAATCCAGCGGTCCGCGCCAATTCCCGCACCATATCATCCGGTATCGTCACCTTCTCCAATGCCCGCAACGCTCGCCTCTTATCAACGATATCATGCAGTTCCATCCATCCCTCCTGTCAATATCACTATAATAATTGATTCCAATTGATTTTCAACTCCCGGGGCATAGAATTCACACATGATATAGGGATTTAATTTGCATCACTTTTCAGTTATAATGATATTTTTAGGAGGAACAAAACGATGAGAAAAAAAATCGCAGGGGCAATTTTATTCGCGATAATTTGCCTCCCCACATTCGCGCAAGGGAATTGGGAGATCAGCGCGCATTATTCATCCTGGTCCATCAATGTGATGAAGGACTATATCGAAGAAAATTTCGTCGATGCGTTCGAATATTACGACCCAACCAAAGGGGCGTTGAACTTCGATTCCAACGGTAACAACATGGGATTGATGGTGCGATTTTACCCAGGAGGTAAAGAAGGCGCCTTTTCCCTCGGCGTCTCCTATGAAAGGAATAATTTCAAAGGAACCCTGACCGGTTCCTACATAGAGACAGACAATCACGGGAACCGGGCGGAAGTGACAGCCAATGGACTGTTCGACCTCACGCCCCATTCATTCAACTTCAGCATCCGTTGGGACCTCTTCCCATCGGGCGCGGTTCACCCCTATATTGGATTGGGAGTGGGAATCGGTCCGTTGAATGGTAAGCTCAGCATGGAGACTATCACAAAGACAACCATCAACGGTTCCACAATCACCGACCGCGAATACGAAGAGCTAACCCTCGAGGAGGCCATCGAGAAACTCGAAATCGAAGAAGGCGAAAATTATCCTTTCAGCTTCTTCCCGGTCTTACATGTATGCGTGGGACTGAAAGGAGAAATCCTCCCCAATATCTATCTCATGGGCGAGGCGGCGTTTTATGACGGCATTATATTCCGTGGGGGCGTGGCTGTCCGGCTGTAATTTGTGTTATAATTGAGTTCTGCCGTTGTCACGGTTTTCCCTGGCAACGGACATTTGTATTATGTTGAAAATGAGGTAAAACATGAAGCCACAAATCGTTTGTTTAATAATACGGGATGGATGGGGAAAAGGTAAAGAAGAGGAGAGCAACGCCATCTACAAAGCCAGTACTCCATTCGCCGACGAATATGAAAAAAACTTTCCCACCACCCTGATTCAGGCTTCCGGCAAATATGTCGGACTCCCGGACGGCTTGCAGGGCAACAGCGAAGTCGGGCACCTGAACATCGGCGCGGGGCGCATCGTGTACCAGAGCTTGACCCGGATCGACAAAAGCATCGACGACGGAGATTTTTATGACAATAAAGTCTTGTTGAAAGCCATCCATACCGCTATCGAAAGGGGATCCACTCTCCATCTGGCGGGGTTGATCCAGGAGGCGGGGGTGCACGCGGTGACCCGTCACGCTCTGGAAATCGTAAAACTCTGCAAAAGCCAGGGGCTGGGAAACGTTCTGATTCACGCCTTCACAGACGGCCGCGACACACCGCCGAAATCGGCTCGCGAGCATATCTCGTTCTTGCAAGAAGGAATCGACGAC